>DATLBM010000232.1:0-7643 GCA_035526885.1 Thermoanaerobaculia bacterium
GCGGTCATTCGACCACGTTCGGCTCGATGAACGCCACCGCCGGATCGCAGCGCAGCGAGGCCACTTGCCGCGGCGTGAGCGACGCGACGTCCGCGGAATCGTTACGCACCACGAGGAACGTCGCGGAGGAGCCGGCGCCGAGCGGCGCGGGCTCCGCGCAGGGAGGAGAGATCCGGTGGAGGACAGGCAATCCTGCCTGTCCACACCCGGAGAGGCAGGATTGCCTGTCCTCCACGTGAGCGTACACGCCGATCTGCGAGGTCAGGCGCGCGGCAGCGACGACGTCGAGCACGACCACCTCGTTCGGCGACAGCATCCGCTGCTGCGTGCCGATCGCGATCGTGGCGGCGATGTTCCACGGATTGGCGATGGTGACGGCGCCTTCGACCATCGCGTCCGTCGTGAGCGCGTCGATGTCGATCGCCGGAACGTCGCCGTACCGCGCGGTCACCTCTCCGCCGCTCACCCGGATCAGCTTCGTCTCCGCCGGCACCTCGGGGACCAGCGTCTCGTACGCGCCAAGGTTGACGGTCACGAACGAGCGCGCGGTCGGCGCGACGTAGAAAGTGATCAGCGCGCGCGCCGGTTGCGAGCCCTCATTCGTGATGAAGAGCGGCGCGGACTCCACAGCCGGCACGACTACGTTCGCGGCGCGCGCCGTGGCGGGGATGATCAGGAGGAGAAGAAAGAAGAAGAGTGCGCGCCGCGTCATGACACCGCAGTTTGCGATCGCTCGCTTACCGGGTGCTTACAGGCCAGGGCCGTGACGTGCTCCGCGTGCAGCAGCGCGCAGTCGCGGACGATCTCCACCACGCGCTCGACGTCGAACGGCTTGTGCAGGATGGCCTGCACGCGCATGGAGCCGAGGCGCTTGATGGCCGCTCCGTCGAAGGCCGTCATCACGATCGTGATCGGACGCGCGCCCCGACGCTCCACCGCCTCCAACTGATCGAGGAACTCGAAGCCGTTCACGCGCGGGAGCATGAGGTCGAGCAGGATCACCGCGTACTCGTTCGCGCGAACGAGCTCGAGCGCAATCAGACCATCGGCAGCCGTGTGAATTTCGAGAGGGTCGCGGCGCATCGCCGCCACGAGCAGCGTGCGGATGGGCTGGTCATCCTCGACGATGAGGACTTTGGGTTGGGACATGTCGGCAACGCCGAATGCAAAGCGCACACCCGCGTGTGCAACGACTCCTATTCGTACCGCAGCGCCTCGATGGGATCGAGCCGCGCCGCCTTGAACGCCGGGTACCAGCCGAAGCCTGTGCCGATCAGCGAGCAGACGATCAGTCCGGTCAGCGCCCAGCCCCACGGAAAGACCATCGCGATCTCCAGCCAGATGGCGATGCCGTTGCCGCCGAGGACGCCGCAGATGATGCCCAGCAATCCGCCCAGCTCCGACAGCACGATGGCCTCGAGCAGGAACTGCTTGACGATGTCGTCGCGGCGCGCGCCGATCGCTTTGCGCACGCCGATCTCCCGCGTGCGCTCCGTGACGCTGACCAGCATGATGTTCATGATGCCGATGCCCGCCGCCAGCAGCGCGATCACGCTGACCACGAACGCGCCGATGCGGATCGTGCCCGCCACCTGCGCGAACGCGTTCACCAGCGTGTCGTTCGAGTAGATCTCGAAGTCGTTTTCCTCGCTGATCTTCAATCGCCGCGCGCCGCGCATCGCGCCGATAGCCTTGTCCAGCGTCTGGTTGTACGTGGCCTGCGACGTCGACTGAATGGCGATGTTGACCGTGCGGTTGGCGCGGCCGAAATCGCCGAGGAAGCGCGTGATGGGCACGATCACCAGGCGGTCCTGGCTCTGTCCGAACGACGAGCCCTTCTCCGCGAACACGCCCACGATCTGGTACGGCTTCTCATTCAGCTTGATGACTTTCCCGATCGGCGACTCGTTCGGAAAGAGCTTCTTCTGGATGTCCGGCCCCACCACCGTGACGTTCCGCGCCAGCGCCACATCCTCGGCCGTCAGATTGCGCCCGTAGCCGAGCGTGTAGCTGTTCGCGACGACGAAATGCTCGTTCGTACCGACCAGAGTGAGGCCCTGCAGCTTCGTGCGTCCGTAGCTGGCGGGCTTCCCGCCGTCGAAGATCTTGAAGCAGATGGCGCCGGCCTGCCCGTCCATCAGCCGCGCGAACTCGCGCGCTTCCTCGAGCGTGATGTTGCGCCGGTTCGCGTACTTCGTCTCCGGATCGCTCGTGCTCATGGTCGGGTACTTGGCGAACTGGAAGATGTTGCTGCCGAGGAAGCTCAGGCCGCCCTCGATGGAAGTCTGGATGACGCTGAGCGCCGTCATCACGCCGATGACCGAGAACACGCCGATGGTCACGCCGAGGATGGTCAGCGCGGAGCGCAGCTTGTTGGTGCGCAGCGCGGTGAGAGAGAGGCGGAAGATCTCGTTGAGTGGCATGTTGCTGGTTGCTATGGTGCCGGTTGCCGGCGATGCATGGTGCTGCGGGGAGGCTGCACGAGCAACACGGCAACCGGCCACACGGCAGCATTACTCATAACGCAGCGCCTCGATCGGATCCAATCGCGACGCACTCAACGCCGGCGCGAAGCCGGAAAAGACGCCGGTCAGCGTCGAAACGATCAATCCCGTGATCACCAGTCCCATCGAGAACTGCATCGGGAACGACGGAAACGCCGCCGCCACGGCGGTCGTCATCAGCCACGACAGGAACAGGCCGATCATGCCGCCCACGAGGCAGATGGCCACGGCCTCGATCAGGAACTGCAGCAGAATCGTGCGGCGTTTCGCGCCGACGGCTTTGCGCGTGCCGATCTCGCGCGTGCGCTCCTTCACGCTCACGTAAGTGATGTTCATGATGCCGATCGCGCCGACGAACAGCGCCAGTCCGGTCACGAACAACCCCGCCACCGCGATGCCGCTCTTGATCGGACCGATGGTGCTCTTGAGCGCCTGCTGCTCGTTGATCTCGAAGTCGTTCTTGTCCTCGGGCTGCAGCCCGCGCACGCGGCGCATCGCGCCGGTCAGCTCCCCTTTCGCGGTCTCGATGCGCGACTTGTCGCGCACCTTCACGCGGATGGACGTGTCCAGGCGCGAGCTGAACGCCTTCATGAACGCGGGCAGCGGCACCACGGCGTACGTGTCGAAGCTGAAGAGCCCGAGGAACGTGCCCTGTTTCGTGTAGACGCCGACGACGCGGAAGGGCGTGCCGTTGATCATCACCATCTTCGACAGCGCCGATTCGTTCGGGAACAGCGCCTCGGCCACGTCGTATCCGAGGACCACGACGTTGCGGCCGCCGCGGGCTTCGGTTTCGTTGAAGAAGCGGCCCTGCTCGAAGCTCGGCGTCGACGTGATCAGGAAGTCCTCGGTCGTGCCCTGCGTGAAGACGCCGGTCACCTCGTTGTCGCCGTACTTCACGCTGCGCATGGTCTGGATCGTGGGCACGGCGGTGACCAGCTCGGAGTTCGGCGTGGCCGCGATGATGCGTTTGAGCTGCTCGGCGTAATGCACGTCCATCGTGCGGCGGTTGCGATAGTTCCACCAGTCGTCGACGCGGTGCCACGGCCACTTCTCGACGTACAGCAGATCGTCGCCGATGACGGAGAGGCTGCGATCGAAACCCGTCTCGATGCCCGCGATCGCGGAGCCCATCAGCGTGACGGCGATGATCCCGATGATCACGCCCAGCGCCGTGAGCGTGGAGCGCATCTTGTGCGCGCGGATCACGCCGATCGCGATGCGGAACGAGTCTGCGATTTCGAGCAGCATGTTGTGCCTACCGTGTCATCCTGAGCCGCCGGAGCGAAGCGGAGGACGGTCGAAGGACCTTCTCCTGCTCCGAGCCACGCTGGAAGGTCCCTCGACCGTCTGCGCGGCTCGGCATGACACCTGTTTTACGTCTTCTCCTTCTCGATCTCCACCTTCGCACCATCCTTCAGCTTTCGCGAGATGGCCGTGTACGAGCCCGACACCACTTCATCGCCGGGCTTCAGGCCGCTGCGAATCTCGATGAAGGTGTTGTCGGCGAGTCCGGTCTCCACGTTCTGCATCTTCACGGTCGGACCGTTCTTGACGAAGACCACGCGCTGCAGCTTGGAGCGCTGTTCGCGCTCTTTCTGGCGCTGCTGCTGTTCGTTGGTGACGTCGGCGCGATTGTCGCCGCCCTCGCGGTCCGCCGCCTCGCGTTTCACACGCTGCCGTTCCAGCTCCTCGGGCGAGAGTGTGCTGTCCGACGAGCGCACGGTCACGCTCTGGATCGGCACGGCCACGACGCCTTTCACGGTGGCCGTCTCGACGTCCGCCGTCGCGCTCATGCCGGGACGCAGGCGCAGCGTGCGGTCGGGGATCGAGATCTTGACCTCGAAGTTGGTGACTTCTTCCTGCGTGCCGAGGTTGCGGGTCAGGGCGGTGCTGGCGATCTCGCGGACGATGCCGCGGATCTCGCGATCCGGATACGCGTCAATCCTGATCTTGGCGGTGTCGCCGACCTTCACGTCGACGACGTCGTTCTCGTTCACGTTCACGCGCGCTTCCATGTGATCGAGATCGGCGATGCGCATCACCTCGGTGCCCGCGAACTGGCTGGTGCCGACGACGCGCTCGCCGGCCCGGCTGGTCAGCGAGGAGATGGTGCCGGTCACAGGCGAGTAGATGACGGTCTTCGACAGCGCCTCGTTGATCTGCCGGAGCGATCCCTCGGCCTGCTGGATCTGCGCGACCGCGGAGTTCTGCGCGGCCCTCGCACCGTCGTACGCGGCCTTGGCGCTGTTCAACGCGGAGACGGACACGAGCCCGTCCTGGTAGAGCTTGGAGATACGGCGATATTCGGATTCGACGTTCGTCAGCTCGGCGCGATTCCGCACGCTCGCCGAGCGCGCGCCGTTCAGCGCGGCCTGCTGCGACTCGACCTGCGCGCGATAGCTGTCGGGCTTGATGCGCAGCAGCAGCTGCCCCCGCTGCACGGTCTGCCCTTCCTTCACCGCGAGCTCGATGATCTCGCCGGATACCTCCGGCGCGATCTTGACCTCCACCTCGGGCTGAATCTTGCCCGTGGCGGTGACGATCTCGGTGATGTTCGTGCGGAACGCCTTTTCGGTGGTGACGAGGATCGGCTTCTCGCGCTTCTTGTTGGCGATGCCGGCGCCGACGAGGGCGAGGATCACCACCGCCGCGCCGATGAAGATGTACAGTTTTTTCCGGGACCGTTTCGGACGTTCGGCCATGTGATGAGCATACGTCGGGACGCCACGAAAAGTTTTCCATTCGTGGCCCGGACACCGGCCTGGTCCTCGGAATCGGGGACGCCGCCAGCTGGAACCCGATTCAACTGGTTCCGACGAATGCCGGCGAGCGCGCCGGTCTGGCAGCTCATGCCGCTGGATGGCGACACGTTCTGGATTCGTCCTACGTTTGCCGCCCGCGGCCCACCCGGAGCTGTGCTTCGTACGGGTTGTGCGTGAGTGCGGCCGATCTGTGCAGCATTGCGGGACGATACCGTCATGAGCGCGATGGTCGCTTCACGAGCAGCGCGCCGCTCACTGAAAGCGCTGCCAGCGCCGCTGACGCCAGCACATTCACGCGGAACGCGGTGACGAACGATTCCTTCACCGCCCGATCGACGACGGGCGCGTAGGGCGAGCCCTGCGGCGCACGTGCGTCGCCGAGTTGCTCCGCCTTCGCCGCCATGTACGGGCGCATGGCGGCGGGGACGGGCAAGCGCGCCAGGCGCGCGTCGAGATCGCGCGAAAACACGGCGACCGCGACGGCGCCGAGGATGGCCACCGCCAGCAGTCCCGCCACGCGTGCCACGGCGTTGTTGATGCCGGAAGCGGCGCCGGCGTGGCGCTCGTCTTCGATCGAGGTCATGACCGTCGTCGTGAGCGGCGCGACGGTGATGGCCATGCCGATGCCGAGGACGAGGACCGCGGGGAAGAACGTCGTCCAGTACGAGCCGCCGATGCCGGGACGCGCCAGCAGCGCCAGTCCTCCCGCGGCGAGCAGCGGGCCGACGATCAGCAGCGGCCGCGGTCCGATGCGATCCGCGAGCGCGCCGGTCCATCGCGACATCAGCGACATGGACGCCACGAACGGCAGCATCGCGCCGCCCGCCTCCGCCGGCGAGTAGCCCTGCGCCTGAATGAGGTTGAACGGCAGGAGGAACGTGGCCGCCGACAGCGCAGCGTAGAGCAGCAGCGTGAGCAGGTTCGCGCCGGTGAACGATCGCGATCGGAACAGCGAGAACGGGATGATCGGATTCGACGCGCGGCGCTCGACGAGCAGAAATGCGATGAATGCGATTCCGCCGCCGATCAGCGCCGGCCACACCTTCTCGATGAATGCGAACGTGATTGCGCCGAGGGCCAGCGTCACGAGGATTGTACCGAGCCAATCGATCGCGCCGCCGGTGCGTTGCTCCTCGAGATCGACGCGGCGCCAGACGATCCACAGCACCGCGGCGGCGATGGGGGCGTTGATGAGGAACACCGCGCGCCACGACACGGTCTGCACGAGCACGCCGCCGAGGAGCGGGCCGGCGATGATCGACAGCGAGGTGAGCGAGGACCACGTGCCGATGGCGCGCCCGCGCTCTTCCTTCGCGAAGGCCTGCGCGATGATGGCCAGGCTGCCCGGCACGAGCAGCGCCGCCCCGGCGCCCTGCAGTGCGCGCGCGGCGATGAGCTGTTGCGCGCTCGGCGCGGCGCCGCACCAGATCGAGGCGATGGCGAACACCACCACGCCCGCGGCGAACACGCGCACGCGGCCGATGCGATCGCCCAGCGCGCCGCCGGCGAGGATGAGCGCGGAAAGCACGAGCAGATAGGAGTCGATCACCCACTGCGAGGTGCCCACGTCCGCGCGCAGCTCGCGCTGCATCACCGGCAGCGCGACGTTGACCACCGTCGTGTCGATGAAAGCCATCGCCGAGCCGAGGATCGTGGCCGCGAGGACCCAGCGTTTCATTGAGGGGAAGGATTATGTACCTTCGTGGTGGTGGCAAGTTCCCCACTCGCCTCAGGATCCGGTTTCTTTTCGATCGGGAGAGGTGTCCATCTCTTCAAACAGGTGCACCGCCTCATGAAGATCCGCATGTTGTTGATCCTTCTGTGTTCAGGACTGATGTGTGCAGAGATGTACGCGGACTGCACCGCCAGCCCACAAATCGGTGTCACGGTTGTGCCGCATCCGGACGGCACTGCGACGGTCACCGTACCGTACGCCTTTCCAGAGACCGTGGACGGCAGTCAGCGCAGCGTGACGGTCCTCGTGACTCGCGCCGGGTCGCCTGGTACCGCACGTGGCATCGGTAGTTTTCATCCAGGTGATGCCTCGGGAACGTGGACGACGGAGGACGAGCTGTTTTGCGAACCGTCCGACGTGTACACCTACACCGCATACGCCACCGCCTGTAATAGAAGCGATCTTTCCGCGAACGCAAACACGACGAACGCCTTCAACGGCGACCCATCCGTGAGCCTGCAGTATGTCGGGCCGAACGACCAGGGCGTCGGCACAGTCCGAGTCACTTACAACTTTCCCAACACCTCCGCGGCGAACCAGCGGACTCTCACGCATACGATGTCGTACCCGGGCGGTCTGCATGGAACGGCGCCCTATCACCCACCGGATCAGTCGGGCGTGTGGGAGTTCGAATTCCCG
>DATLBM010000233.1:0-5336 GCA_035526885.1 Thermoanaerobaculia bacterium
CGCAGCGTGTCGATGGAGATGAGGATCACCGGCGCGTGCTCGTCGAGCGCCGCAGGCTGCTCGTGCCGGCACGACAGAAACATGGCGACGAGGACGAGCAACAACCCGCGGCGAAGCATCGGCCGTGCAAAGAGCAGAACCGCCGTGGCGAATTCCTAAGTGCTGACGCTACGCTGGGGTTACGACGGGAGCGCCTCCGGCGGGCCGCCACGGGCGGCAGCGCTTGCGGAAACACGTGCGGCTGCCGAGAGCCGCGCAGAGTTAGTACAAGGTGCGTTCTGGCTGGGCAACAAGCGCTGCCGGCCGTGCCGGCCCGCCGGAGGCTCCCGTCGTAACCCCAGCGAAGCGTCAGCACTTAGGAATTCGCCACGGCGGTTCTGCTCTTTGCACGGCTCGATGCTTCGCCGCGGGTTGTTGCTCGTCCTCGTCGCCATGTTTCTGTCGTGCCGGCACGAGCAGCCTGCGGCGCTCGACGAGCACGCGCCGGTGATCCTCATCTCCATCGACACGCTGCGCGCGGATCACTTGCCCGCGTACGGCTACACGAAGGTGGAGACCCCGCACCTCGATGCATTCCGCCGCGACGCCATCCTCTTCGACAACGCCTACTCGCATTGCCCGATGACGCTGCCCTCGCACGTCTCGATGCTCACCGGTCTCCTCCCCACCGAGCACGGCGTCCGCAACAACCTCGGCTACCACTTCGACGCGACGCAGCACACGACGTTGCCGCAGATGCTCAAGTCGCGCGGCTACGCGACCGGCGCCGCCGTCTCCTCGTACGTACTGCGCGCGGACACAGGCCTCGGCAGCGCCTTCGATTTCTACGACGACGCCATCCCCGTCGCCACCAGCGGGGCGGCGTCGCAGCATCAGCGTCCCGGCGAGACGACGCTCCACGTGGCGCGCTCGTGGATCTCGCAGCACACCGCGCAGCCGTTCTTCTTCTTCTTTCACATCTACGAGCCGCACGCGCCGTACACGCCGCCCGAGCCGTATCGCACGCGTTACGCATCCGAGCCGTACGACGGCGAGATCGCGCATGCGGACGCGATCGTCGGCGAGATGCTTTCCTTCCTGAAAAGCTCCGGCCTCTACGACCGCGCCATGATCGTGATCGTCTCCGATCACGGCGAAGGGCTGTGGCAGCACGGCGAGGATCAGCACGGAATCCTTCTCTACCGCGAGGTGCTGCACGTGCCGATGCTGATCAAGCTGCCGAAGAACGCACGCGCCGGCGAGCGCGTCGCGGCGCCGGTGGCGCTGGCCGATCTTCCCGCGACCATCGCCCAAGGCGCGGGCGTACTCGCGCCGCAGAAAGCCGATCGCCGCATCTACAGCGAGACCTTCTACCCGCGCATTCACCTCGGCTGGAGCGAGCTGCGCTCACTCGTCGACGCAAAGCAACACTACATTCAATCGCCGCGCTCGGAGCTGTACGACGTCGCGCGCGATCCGCAGGAGACGAAAGACATTCTCGTTGACGAACGCCGCGTTGCCGCGTCGATGCGCACGGATCTCGAGAAGTATCCGTCCGGCATTCAGGAGCTGCAGCAGATCGATCCCGAGGATGCGAAGAAGCTCGCGGCGCTGGGATACCTCGGCAGCGTGCACGCATCCTCGAGCGACGCCGCGCTGCCGAATCCGAAGGACATGCTTCCTTACCTCGATCGCATCAAGAACGGCTTTCGTCTCGCCGACGAGCGCAAGTTCGCGGAAGCCGTGACGGTGCTGCGCGGCCTCGTGAAAGAGAACCCGGGATTGTTCGACGTGTGGGACAAGCTCGGCGAAGTGCTGGTGGACATGGGGCAGTACGACGACGCGATCGAGGTCTATCGCACCGCGATGACTCGCACGCAGCGCTTCTCTCCCGAGATGGCCCTCTCCCTCGGCGACGCGTATCTGCAAGCCGGCAAATACGACGACGCCGCGCGCTACGCCGATCTGGCGATGAAGAGCTCTCCCGCGCCCGCGCATTCATTGCTCGCGCGCATCGCCATCGAGCGGCGCGACTATGCGACGGCGGAGCGCGAAGCGACCGAGGCGATCGGCCCGTCACCGCAGCCCGCGGCGATGCTCCTGCTCGCGGACATCTATCGCGGCCGCAACGATCTTCCGCGCGCGCTCGCCGCGACGGAAGCCGCCGCCCAACGCGCGCGCGAGCTGGGAGTGCCGAAGCTCTATCGCGTCGACTTTTTGCGCGGCGACATCTACGCGCGCATGGACCGCCCGGCGGATGCAGTGGCCGCGTATCAGCGCGAGATCGCGAACTTCCCGGAGAACACGCAGGCCTACGCCAACCTGGCCATCATCGAGTTCATCGAGGGCAGGACCGCGGAGGTCGATCGCACGCTCGACGCGATGGTGAAGGCCAACCCGCATCCCGGTGCGCGGGCTCTCGCCGCGCGCACGCGCCGCGAGCTTCGCTAGGGGACCGAGCCCAGGTGTCATCCTGAGCGGAGCGCAGCGGAGTCGAAGGACCTTCTACTGTGCCACGGGGGAAGGTCCCTCGACCGTCTTCGCGGCTCGGGATGACACGAGCCGAGGTGTCATCCCGCGCCGAGGCGCGGCACTCGCGTGTCATCCTGAGCCGCCGCAGCGCAGCGGAGGACGGTCGAAGGATCTTCCCCGGATCATGGCTCGGTAGAAGGTCCTTCGACTTCGCTGCGCTTCGCTCAGGATGACACGCGCGCCGTGGCTCGGTAGAAGGTCCTTCGACTTCGCTGCGCTTCGCTCAGGATGACACCCGCGCCGTGGCTCGGCGCGAGGTCCTTCGACTTCGCTGCGCTTCGCTCAGGATGACACCGACCTAGCCGTTCACCAGTTCACAGAACTTCTTCAGGTCGATGTTCCCGCCCGACACCACCGCCACGACCGGCCCATCCTTCTCCTTCAGCGCCGCCGCCACCGGCAGCGCTCCCGCGCCCTCGGCGATCACGCGCGTTTTCGAGGCCATCAGCTTCATCGCGTGGCGCACTTCGTCGAGCGTGACCACGACCGAGCCGTCCATCACCGCGCGGATGCGCTCCCACATGCGCGGGAAGATGCTCTTGCCGCCGGCACCGTCGACGAACGAGGCCTGCCACTCCTCGAACACCTTCGCCTCGTTCGCAGCAAACGACTTCGCACCCGGCGCCGCCGTCTCCGGTTCCGCGCCGAGGATGCGCACGTGCGGTGCGAGTGCACGAACGGCTGAGCCGATGCCCGACATCAATCCGCCGCCGCCGATCGCGCCGATCACCGTCTTCACTTGCGGCAGATCTTCGACGATCTCCAGTCCCGCGGTGGCGTTGCCGGCGATGAAGTCGTGATCATCGAACGGATGCACGAACGTGCCTTCGATGCCGGGATAGGCGCGGTCCTCCATGGCCTGCCAGCACGCGTCGAACGGCGCTTTGACCAGTTTCGCGCCGAGGTTGCGCATGCGCTCGATTTTCGTTTCGGGGGCGGTTTCGATGACCAGCACGGTGCACGGCACGCCCGCCTCGCGCGCGGCGTAGGCGACGCCTTGTCCCGCGTTGCCCGCGCTGATCGTCCACACGCCTTTCGCGCGCTCCACGGGAGCCAGCATGGCCACCGCGTTCGCGCCGCCTCGCAGCTTGAAGGCATTGATCGGCTGCAGGTTCTCGAGCTTCAGCCAGATCTCCGGCGCGCCGTCGATGCCGTGCAGGAAACGGACGAGCGGCGTGCGCGTGATCACGCCGCGGATGCGCTCGCGCGCGGCGTGGATGTCGTCGAGGGTCACGGGGCGGACGGGCGGGGGTGTGGACATGGGCGCGGATTGTATTGCGTGGGCATGTTTCGTGCGCCGCAACAAGCCCGATATGGAACACGCAACCCTCACGCATGCAGAGAAGAACGTCAACGATCCCGAGCGCTGGGTCTCGGTGATTGCCGGCAGCGCGCTGGCCGCGTACGGATTGAAGATGCGCAACATCCCCGGCATGGTGCTCGGCCTCCTCGGCGGCGCCCTGGTGTGGCGCGGCGCGACCGGCCACTGCCACGTCTACGAGGCGATGGGCGTCTCGTCCGTCGGCGAAGACGACGGCCGCCACGTCAGCGTCCCCTACGGCCACGGCGTGCGCGTCGAGAAAGCCGTCACCATCAACGCGCCGGTCGAAAACGTGTACGCGTTCTGGCGCAACTTCGAGAACCTCCCCCGCTTCATGCACAACCTCGAGCGCGTGGAAGTGAAAGACACGACGCATTCGCACTGGTGGGCCAAAGGTCCGGCCGGCACGACCGTGGACTGGGAGGCGGAGATCATCAACGAGATCCCGCACGAGCTGATCGGCTGGCGCTCGACGGACGGCAGCAAAATCGACAACGCGGGCTCGGTGCACTTCACGCGTCTCGACGCCGGCCGCGGCACGGAGCTGAAAGTCATCCTCCGCTACGACCCCCCCGCCGGCGTTCTCGGCGCCACCATCTCCAAGATCCTCGGCGAAGATCCCGCCGCCAACGTGCAGGAAGACCTGCGCCGCCTGAAGATGCTCATGGAGACGGGCGAGATCGCGACGACGGACGGTCAGCCGACGGGAAGGAAATGAATCGATGAAAGCCGTGTGCTGGTGGGGCAAGGGAGAGGTGCGCGTCGTCGACGTCCCCGATCCGAAAATCATCAATCCGCACGACGCCATCGTGAAGGTCTCGCTGACCGCGATCTGCGGCTCGGACCTCCATCTCTACGACGGCTACGTTCCCACCATGATGCGCGGCGACATCCTCGGCCACGAGTTCATGGGCGAGGTCGTGGAAGTGGGCTCGAACGTGAAGAACCTGCGCGTCGGCGAGCGCGTGCTCGTGCCGTTTCCGATCTCCTGCGGCAAGTGCTGGTTCTGCCAGAACGATCTCTGGTCCGCGTGCGACAACACGAACCCGAACGCCTGGATGATCGAGCAGCTCACGGGCTACTCGACGGCGGGCATCTACGGCTATTCGCATCTGTACGGCGGCTACGCGGGCGGACAGGCGCAGTACGTGCGCGTGCCGTTCGCGGACGCCAATCCGCTGGTCATCCCGAACGATCTGCCGGACGAGAAACTGCTCTTTCTCACGGGCATCTTCCCCACCGGCTACATGGCCGCGGAGAACTGCGACATCAAGCCCGGCGACACGGTGGCAGTGTGGGGCGCGGGGCCGGTGGGCCTCTTCGCCATCGCCAGCGCGTGGATGCTCGGCGCGGGCCGCGTCATCGCCATCGACCGCTTCAAGGAGCGTTTGCGTCTGGCGCAAACGATCAGGAACACCGAGATCCTCGACTACAGCGACGAGGACGTCTTCGATCAGCTCAAGGACACCACCGGCGGACGCGGTCCGGATGCGTGCATCGACGC
>DATLBM010000234.1:0-3004 GCA_035526885.1 Thermoanaerobaculia bacterium
GCAGGTGGAACCGCTGCACAAGCCGCGCTTCAGGCTTCCTCTTACAGAGGCATGCACACCACGCAGCGTCGCGATTCTCTTATGGTGAAACGTTGGCTCAAACGAGCCTCCGAGCCATCACGCGCAAAGCAGGGAGCTCAATAAACTCCACCGCGATTTTACTTCACTACGGACGCGGCGTCGAGCGGAGTCGCCCGTACCAGGTACCTACGGTACTAGCGCGCAGCGGCACGAGAACGGCCGGTTTCGCTCTCCGGCAGGCCGAGCGCAAGGTCCAGCATGCGTTCGAGTTCCGCCGCCCGGTGGGCAACCTGATCGTTCTGACGGCGATCCTCGTCCACGCCGCGGAAGTACTCGTCGGCGATGTTGAGCGCGGCGAGGACCGCCAGCTTGAGCGTGTCCCCGGCAGGGGACTCGCGCGCCGCCAGCCGCATCTTCTCGTCAACGTACGCCGCCAGCTCGGCGACGTAGGCGGGGTCGAGCCCACTTCGGATTGGGTACTGCTGTCCGTGAATCTCGACGGTCACCACACGCGACGCGTGCTGGTCCATGGGTTACAGGTTCAGGCTTTCAATCTGCGTGAGCATCTCGTCGACGCGCGATCGGATGAGATCGCGCTCTTCGCGCAGGGAGGTCAGCTCACCGGTCAGGCCATCAGCGGCGTTCACCCGTGCCTTCAACCCGTCGATCTCGCGGGTGAGCCTTGTGTTTTCGTCCGTTGCCCGCGTCTGATCCGCGCGAAGACGGTCGATCATGCCCACCAGCATTTTGACTTTCTCCTCCAGCCGATCGATCGGCTCGAGGTCGACGCCGCGTACTGCCACTTTCGCCAAGGGGAGCTCCTTCAGAAATTTATCGTCGTTCGGCGCCGTGCGCGTTGCGCAACGCCTCAACTATGTGCTCGGTCGCGGTCTGCGCGTCGTCGTCGGTCAACGTACGCTCCGGGTCGCGGAACGTGAGACGCAAGGACAAGCTGACGCGGCCGTCCGGCACCCCTTTTCCCTGGTAGCGATCGAATTCGACGATCGAGACCAGCGTCGGAGGAGCCGCCGCACGGATAGTGCCACGAACCGAAGCAGCAGGCAAGACTTCGTCGACGAGGATCGAGACGTCGCGAACGATCGACGGGAAACGCGGCAGGGTTTCGGCGCGGAGCTCGTCCGGCGCCGAGGCGCGTCCGAGCGCGTCGCTATCGATCTCGGCGACGAAGATCTCCTCGGCGACCGGCAGCCCGCGCGCCTCCGCGATCTTCGGCGCGAGTTGGCCAACGACACCGAGTAACCTGGTGCCGGACCGGACCTCGGCGGCCCGGCCGCGGACAAGATAGGCCTCGCTCGACGGCGAGAAGTCGAGCGGGTGCGTACCGAACGCCGCCCCTAGCAGCTCGACGACGCCTTTCGCATCGAAGAAGTCGGCCTGCCGTGAAGCGCCAGACCAGTGAGGGCCAGATGCGGCACCCGTCCACGCGAATGCCACGGCACGCCCCTCGCCGCGTGTGCTGAAGCGGCTCCCGATCTCGAACAACTGCACGTCGCGCCGCCCGCGGCGGCGATTGTGTGCGCACGAGTCGGTGAGGCCCGCCAGCAGTGATGGACGCAGCACCGCAAACTTCTCCGAGAGGGGATTCGCAATCGCGACCGGTTCAGTCCCGCTCTCGCAGAAGTGGATGGCGGCCTGCCGTTCGATGAACGCGAAGGTCATCGACTCGGAGAAACCGGCCGACGTGAGTGCCTGTCGCAACAGACGATCGCGCGCGATCCGCGGGTCCGGCGCCGCTTGTGCGCTGGCGAGTACCGGGAAGCGAACCGGGAGGCGATCGAACCCGTAGTGGCGGCCGACTTCCTCGATTAGATCCTCCTCGCGCGTGACGTCCACGCGGAAGGAAGGAATGGTTACGTTCCACTCTTGCTCGCGTGCCGCACTCGTGTGCACGTCGAAACCGAGCGGCTCCAGGTAACGCGGCACATCCGCGGCCGGGACTGCTTGCCCGAGGAGTCGAGCAATGCGCGACGACCGGAGTGCGATCGTTCGGGCCGGTCTCCGCACAGGGTAATGATCGATTAGGTAACCGGATGGAATCCCCGCGCGGATCTCGACGAACAATTGCGCGGCGCGGGAAATGCCGAGCGGCGGCATCTCGATATCGCCGCCACGCTCGAACCGCGTCGATGCTTCGGTCTTCAATCCGAGCCGCTTGCTCGTGCTGCGCACGGAGGTCGGCTCGAAGTACGCGCTCTCCAGGGCAATCGTGGTGGTCGTTGCCGCAATCTCGGAGTTCGCGCCACCCATGACGCCGCCAATCGCGACGGCTCTGTCAGCATCGGCGATGACGAGCATGTCCGCGTCGAGCGCGCGATCGACGCCATCGAGGGTCCGCATCGTTTCCTTCGCATTCGCGCGACGTACCACGATTCGATGCCTCGTCAGCCGCTCGAGATCGAACGCGTGCATCGGCTGGCCGAGTTCCAGCATCACGTAGTTGGTCACGTCCACGACGTTGTTGATCGGACGGACCCCCGCCGCTTCCAGCCGGCGTTGGAGCCAGTCGGGTGAGGGCGCAACCTTGACGGAGAAGAGCTGCGCGCAGTAACGCGGGCAGAGGTCGGGCGCGTCGACCCGGACGTCGAACGAGCCGCCCGCTGCGTTCAGTGTGGCATCGCTCTCGGGATCCGCACCGACCACCGGTACGTGCGAGATCTCGACGACCGCCGGCAGCCCCCAGATGGCGGACGCTTCGCGTGCGAGCCCGAGATGACTCAAGCAGTCGGGCCGATTGGCGGTGATCTCGAAGTCGATCACCGGCTCGGGGCCGTACTCGACACCGGCCACCTCAAAGCCGCGCAGTCCGATTTCATGCGCAACGGCATCGACGTCGACGGTGACCGGCACGATCTCACGCAGCCAGTTGTAGACCAGCCTCACAGCGGGAACTGCTCCAGGAAGCGCAGATCGTTTTCGTAGAACAGGCGGATATCCTCGACCCCCCACTTCAGGAGCGCGACCC
>DATLBM010000235.1:0-8043 GCA_035526885.1 Thermoanaerobaculia bacterium
TCGCTGCTCAACGAAAACGAGCGCGCCGTCGTGGCCAAGCTGATCGAGGCGTCGAAATCCATCGACGAGATCTACTGGCGACAGGTGTCGGAGCAGAATCCCGACTACCGCCAGCGCCTCGCCGCGCAGGCCTCGCGGTCCGCTCGCGATCGCGCGGCTTACGACTACTTCAGCGCCAACAAGGGGCGCTGGGACCGCCTCGCGCAGGACGAGCCGTTCATCGCGCCGTTCGGCGCGGCCGGACACAAGCCCGAAGGCGCGGCGTTCTATCCCGCCGATCTCACGAAGGAAGAGATGGATCGCTACATCGCCGCGCATCCGGAGCAGAAGGACGCGCTGCAGGGGCTGTTCACGGTCGTACGCCGTGACGGCGATCGCCTGGTGACGATTCCGTACTCGACGCAGTATCGCGAGTTTCTGCAGCCCGCGGTGGCGCGCATCCGCGAGGCGGCCGCACTCACCAACAACGCGTCGCTGCGCAACTACCTCACGCTGCTGGCCGAGGCGTTGATGAAGGATGAGTACCGCGCCAGCGACATGGCCTGGATGGATCTCGACGGTCCGCTGGAGATCGTGATCGGGCCGTACGAGGTCTACGAGGACTCGGCGTTCAACTGGAAGGCGGCGTTCCAGTCGTTCATCAACGTCGTCGATCGTCCGGAGACGGAGAAGCTCGCCGTCTACGCGCAGCATCTGCCGGCGATGGAAAAGCATCTGCCCATTCCGGACGAGCACAAGAACCCGAACCGCGGCACGGAATCGCCGATCCGCGTGGTGCAGGAAGTCTTCACCGCCGGCGACGCGCGCCGCGGCGTGCAGACGGCGGCCTTCAATCTGCCCAACGATGAAGTCGTGCGCGAGCAGAAGGGATCGAAGAAGGTCCTGCTCAAGAACGTCATGGACGCGAAGTTCCGCATGAGCGGGCAGCCCATCGCCATGCGCGTGCTCGATCCGTCGCAGCGTTCGCTGCTGAACTTCGACGCGTACTTCAACTTCATCCTTTTTCATGAACTGTCGCACGGCGTGGGACCGGGACTGATCACGCCTCCGGGCGGCGGCGAGCGCACGGACGTGCGCCTGCTCCTCAAGGACACCTACTCCGCGATCGAAGAATGCAAGGCCGACGTCCTCGGCATCTGGAACATCCTCTTCGCCATGGACGAGCACTTCCTGCAGTCGAACTTCAACGAACAGCAGCTCTTCGCGACGTACGCGGGCCTGCACTTCCGCTCCATGCGCTTCGGCATCGACGAGGCGCACGGCCGCGGGACGGCGGTGCAGTGGAACTGGATGCGCGAGAAGAACGCCATCGTGCCGGTGGGCAACGGCGTGTTCCGCGTGGATTTCACGAAGGCGCGCGGCGCGATCGAGTCGCTCGCCAACGAGCTGCTGATGATCGAGGCCACGGGCGACTACGCGCGTGCGCAGCGCTTGCTCGACAAGTACGGCGTGTCGACGCCCGAGATCGCGTCGGTGACGGCCAAGTTGAAGGACATCCCCGTCGACATCACGCCGTACTTCCCCGCGGCGGGCGAAACGGAGTAGCCGATGGAAGGACGCACCGTACTGAAGTGCGGCGAGTGCGAGCTCACGCGCGAGATCGTGGGCGAGATTCCCGACGAGTACACGAAGTGCTTCGATGAGGCCGTGCACCGCGACGGCTGGGTGCCCCGCCCCGGCGCCAACAGCGCGTCTTTGATTTGCCGCGATTGTCTCGTGCGGTACTCGGGCCACGAGACCGTGGATGACGAGCAGAAGCTGCGGGGGCGGAAGAACCCGATGGAGCCGTGAAAAACGTAGGGCGGGCTTCAGCCCGCCCAATTAATCGAAAAAGATTGGACGGGCTGAAGCCCGTCCTACGTCTGTTTTACGCGAGCTTCCTGATCGCTTCTTCCACCTGCTCCGCGGTCGGCACCACCGGCTGCACGAGCTGGCCTTCCAGCCATTCGTACTCGCCTTTCATCAGCTTCTGCACGACCTTGTACGCGAGCTCGTCGTGGTTGTCGAAGAGGGTGCGGAAGTTCTGGTCGATGCGCGTGCGCGCCTCGCGGCAGAACAGGTCCGCGAGCTCCATCGCGTCCTTGCGGCCCTGCTTTGCGAGCATCATCGCGTAGGTGATCGACGCGGCCATCGCGAAAAGGTCCGTGCCGATGTCCACGATGCGGAAGAGCACCATCTGCTTCCGCTCCAGCTTGGCCTGGAAGCGCATCATGGCGTGGAAGATCGAGCGCGCCACGTGACGCGACTCGCGCTCGATGTAGCCCATGTGCGTGCCGAGGCGTCCGAAGTCGCCGTGTTTCGGGAAGCGGCTCCAGCCCATGTACTTCGTCGGATACCAGGTCGCGTAGAACGCGCCCGCCTTCGCCGCGGCCGCCACCTTCTCGCCGGTCGGCGTCTCGGGCAGCAGGATCTTGTAGCCGCGCTTCATGTGCGGATCGACGGCCTCGCGGGCGATGAAGAGATGCTGGATCTCGCTCGTGCCTTCGAAGATGCGGTTGATGCGCATGTCGCGCATGATCCGCTCGACCGGATAGCCTTTCTCGCCGCGCGCCTTGAGCGAGTCGGCGGTCTCGAATCCGCGTCCGCCGCGGATCTGCACGAGGTGATCGACGCAGTGCCACGCCACCTCGGTGTTGAACAGCTTGGCCATGGCCGCTTCGATGCGCAGGTCGGCGTCGCCGCGATCGGCGAGGCCGGAGGTCAGCCACACGATCGCTTCCATCGCGAACGTGTGCGACGCCATCCACGCAATCTTGGCCGCTACCGCTTCATGCTTGCCGATCGGCAGTCCCCACTGCACGCGCTCGTTCGCCCAGTCGCGCGCGATCTCGAGCATGCGCCGGCCGCTGGCCGCGCAGCCCGCGGGAATCGTGAGGCGTCCCGTGTTCAGCGTGATCAGCGCGAGCTTGAGCCCGAGGCCTTCGCCCCAGAGGAGGTTCTCTTTCGGGATGAAGACGTCCTTGAAACGAATGAGGACGTTGCCGATGCCGCGCAGGCCCATGAACTGGCAGCGGTGCGCGATCTCGACGCCGGGCGTGTCCATCTCCAGGATGAACGCGGAGATCTGTTTCTTCTCCTTGCCTTTCACGACCTTGGGCGGCGTCTGCGCCATGACCACGATCACTTCGGCCTTGAGGCCGTTCGTGCACCAGAGCTTCTCGCCGTTGAGGAGCCAGCCCTTGCCGTCCGGCGTGGGCGTGGCCATGGTCTGCATCTTGGCGGGATCGGAGCCGACGCCGGGCTCGGTCAGCGCGAACGCGGAGATCGCGCCCTTGGCCAGTCGCGGCAGATACTTTTTCTTCTGCTCCTCGGTCCCGAACAGCTTGAGCGGCTGCGGCACGCCGATGGACTGATGCGCGGAGAGCCAGGCCACGCTGGAGCCGCACCACGTGGCCACGAGGCCGATGGCGCGGTTGTAGTTCGTGGAGCTGAAGCCGAGGCCGCCGTACTCCTTGGGGATCTTCATGCCCCAGGCGCCGAGCTCATTGAAGCCTTTGAAGAGCTCGTAGTCGTACTCGCCTTTGCGGTCGATCTCGTCGGCGTCGACGTTCTCGGCGAGGAAGCGCTCCAGCTTCGCGAGAAAGTCGTCCGCTTCGGCTTTGTCCTGCGCGGGCTGTTCGGGGAAGGGATGGATCAGATCGAAATTGACTTTGCCGAGGAACAGGTCACCGGCAAACGAGGGCTTTTCCCATTCCGTCTCGCGTGATGCCTCGGCGACCTCCATCGCCTCGACAGCGCCCTGGGTCTTCACTTCCGCCATGTGCAACTCCTTTGGGGGTCCGCTATTACAGGATTTGTACCGCCCGGTTTCTGGAACGGGCGCAGTATGAATGAATGGCCATTCAGTCGTCAATTTGGCAAAAAGGGAGCCAGGATTGGCGATAAGCTTCCGCCGCCATGACGCGCGCCACCGACCTCACCGTCGCCAACGGCGACATCGACCTCCTCGACGATCGCGGCCTTCTCGCATCTCCGCGCCCCTCCGTCGATCGCGAGAAGCTGCAGCATCACCTGCGCGAGGCGTTGCGGCAGCTGCACGTCGATCTCGAAGACGAGAACCTGCTCGACACGCCGCGGCGATGGGCCGAGTCGCTGATCACCATGACCAGCGGCTACGACTACACGGACGTCAAGAAGTTGACCACTCTCTTCCGCAAGGCCTGTTCGCGCGCGGACGAGAACTGCCAGAACCTGGTCGTGATCGGCGGGACGTACAAGACCCTGTGCGCGCATCACATCCTGCCGTTCTTCGGGCGCTTCATCATCGGCTACATCCCCGAGAAGATGATCATCGGCGCGTCGAAGATCCCGCGCATCGTGGAGGTGCACATGCGGCGGCTGCAGTCGCAGGAGCATCTCGCGCATGACGTCGCGGATACGATCCAGAAGATTCTGGAGCCGCGCGGCATCGCCGTGTGGATGGGCGGCGTGCATCTGTGCATGGTCATGCGCGGCGTGGAGCAGGAGTCGTCGTTCATGGAGACCAACGTCCTGCGCGGCGAGTTCCTCAACGACGAGCGCACGCGGCAGGAGTTCATGTCCATCGTGAACCGCCGCGGCCAGCGCGAGTGAACCATCGCTCCTCCCGGCCGTACACTTGACTGCACGCATGCGGTCCCGGACGCGGTTCCTCCTCCTTCTCCTGTTGACCGTCGTGGTGATCTTCACCGCCCTGGGCTACATGGCCGGCCGCGCGCGCGTGTGGCACCAGCGCGGCTGGGCGGGCGTGATGTACCTGGTCGGTCCCACGGCCGAGCAGCAGGCGCAGATGATGGGCCTGCGCGAGTACGACGTCGTGCTGACCACGTCCAACAGTCCCGCCGACGGCGTGCTGCGCTATCGCGACGAGATCCTCTCCCTGAACGGCATCCCGCGCGACGACGTGAAAAAGCTGCAGACTCTCGACGAGAACACGCATCGCGGCTCGGTAATCATCTATCGCATCCGCCGCGGGAATCAGATCCTCGTGGTCCCGATTCGATTCGAGTCGCCGCTGCGCAGCCCGTTCATTCTCGTGCGGCACGCGGTGTCGATCGTGGTCGCACTCGTCTTCGCCGGCATCGCGCTGCTCATCGTCGCGCGCGCGCCGAAAGGCGACATGCGCGCCACGATCTTCTTCGCGCTGGCGCTGATCTCCTCGGTGGCGCTGCTGATCGGATCGGCCACGATGTACGAACAGGTCGGCGCGCGCGGAATCATGGTCTCGCCCGCGACGGCGCTGCTGCCGGTCTACGTGGTCGGCCTGTGCATCTTCATGTATCCGCCGCTGATCCTGCACCTGGCGCTGATCTTTCCGAAGCGCCGGCCGGTGCTCGACCGCCGCCCGCTGACGCTGCGATGGATTTACGCGGTGGCCATCGTCGGCGCGTCCGCGCTGATCCTGGCGCTGGCCGTGGTATCGGCCGTCGACTGGTCCGACATGGCCGCCAGCGAAGCGCGGATGAAGACGTACTTCAAACCGTTCTTCCGGACTGCCATCGCGGTGAGCATGCTGGCCACGCTGTGGATTCTCTGGAAGGCGCGGAGCGAAGGCATTCGCCGAGCCATTGCGCAGCGGCCGTTCGTCGTCTCGTTCGCCACCGTCGGTCTGATCACCGGCTTGAGCCGCGGCGCGGGGATGTACATCTCCCCGCGGGCGGGCATGATCGTCAGCGCCGCCGCGACGGCGCTGCCGCTGCTGACGCTGGGCACGTTTCCGATCTTCGCGCTGGTGGCCCTCGTGCGGAGCCATGCCGAGGCGAATGCGGAGGAGAAGCGGCAGGTGGCCTGGCCGCTCTGGGGACTGCTGGTCGCGATCGGAACGAAGATCCTCGCCGTCGTGGTCGTGTCGTCGCTGACGTTGTGGCTCGCGTTCACGCGCCGCGATCTCAACGAGTGGCGCGGGATGCTCGAGTACGTGAACATCCTGCCCACGCTGATCACGCTGGCCATCCCGATCTCGTTCGCCGTGGCCATCTTCAAGTACCGGCTGATGAACATCGACGTCATCATCCGCAAGACCGTCGTCTACGCCATCCTCAGCGGCGCCATCATCTTCGTCTACCTCGGACTGGTCGGCGGTCTCGGCTCGTTCCTCGTCTACTCGTTCGGACTGGAGAACCAGACCACGATGATCATCGGCTCGACGCTGATCGTGGCCCTGCTCTTCGTGCCCGTGCGCAACAAGCTGCAGTTCCTCGTGGACCGCAATCTGTTCCGGCACAAGTACGACTATCCGGAGGCGCTGAAGGCGATCTCGGCGGAGGCGCGCACGTCGCGCGATGCGAATGAGTTTCTGGCCGCGACGGCCGAGCAGATGCAGCGCGCGCTGCAGAATCGCGCGGTGGTGATCTTCGCGGAGCGGCAGGACGAATACGTCGCCGTCGCCAAGGTCGGCGTCGCGGACTCGCTCCTGGGGCGTCTGCGCGTGCCGTCGATCGACATCGATCGTCCCTTCGATCCGCGTCGCCGCACGCTCGACGAAGAGATGGCCACGGCGATGAGTCGCATCGAGGCGTCGCTGGTCGTTCCGGCCGGCCCGCGCGCGTTCATCGCCGCGGCGCCAAAGCTGTCGGCGGGCGAATACGACGTCGAGGACATCGACTTCTTCCGCTCGGTCGCCGACCAGATCGCGACGGGCATCGATCGCATCCGCATGCAGGCCGAAGAGGTGGACTTCGAGCAGGCGCGCCAGATTCAACAGACGCTGCTCCCGCGCGAGATGCCGCGCGTGGCGGGGCTCGACGTCAGCGGGGTGTGGCAACCCGCGCGCACGATGGGCGGCGACTACTACGACCTGATCGTGCTGCAGGAGACGGAGCTGGCGGTGTGCATCGGCGACGTGGCCGGCAAGGGCATGCCCGCGGCACTGCTGATGTCGGGACTGCAGGCCGCTGTACGCGCGTCGGCGAACAATTCGCCACGCGATTTGTGCGAGCGCGTGCGTCGCGTGGTCGTTTCCAGTCTCTCCGGCGGACGCTTCGTCACCTTCTTCTATGCGACGGTGGACACGGCGGCGATGAAATTGCGCTGGTGCAACGCCGGCCATAACGCGCCGATCCTCGCGCGCGCCGACGGGAGAGTCGTACGCCTGGAAGAGGGCGGACCGGCGTTCTCGCGCCTGTTCCGCGATGCGAAGTACGAGGAGCGCGAGATCGACCTGGCGAGGGGCGATCGGCTGGTGCTCTTCACCGACGGTGTGAGCGAAGCCGCGGACTCGAGCGGCGAGCAGTTCGGCGAAACGCGTCTCGAGGAGCTGGTTGCGGACTGCCGCGATCTCGACGCCGCCGAGCTGCAGCGCACCATCGTCGAAGCGACGAGCTCGTTCAGCGGCGGGGAGCCGGAGGACGATCTCACGCTGGTCGTGGCCCGTTTGATTTAAAATGTCCGGCAATCATGCGCAAACTCCTGGTGTCGTCGCTCTCCCTGCTCCTCGCTTCGTCGGCCATGGCCACCAAGCCGGTCGCGCTCAGCGGTGACGCGGTCGTGCGCAACATCGGCGACAACCGCGTGGCCGTCTTCCTCGACACGAACGCGGACCAGACCGTCGATCAGGGCTTCCTGCTCTCGTCCGATCTGCCCGTGTCGACGACCGGCGCGCGCTGCCCGACGGCCAGCGTCGAGTTCACGGAAGGCTATGTGCGCGTGAAGTACGACTCCAAGATCTACGACCTCTACGTGGCCGGCTACCCCGAGCCGCCCGCCGTCGAAGCCAGCACCACGAAGTTCATCGGCTACGCGCTCCAGCACAGCAGCGGCGACAGCGGCTGCAACCTGGAGCGGGCCATGAAGGACGCGGGCGTCTGCTACGGGTACGGCAAGGAATAGGACCGATACGACCTATAGGACCTATAGGTCTTACGCCACGGGCGTGAATCTGCCTCGCGCGTTGGAGCGAAGTCTTTCCACGTCTTCCGCTCTCGCAACCGACAGCGGCACTGTCGCGCGCAGCGCGTCGATCACGCGCGCCGTGTCCAGCGCGGCCTTCGCGTGCAGCGCGCCATACAGCGCAGCGATCACCGCCTGCTCGATCTCCGCGCCGCTGTAGCCGTCGCTGGCGCGTGA
>DATLBM010000236.1:0-2747 GCA_035526885.1 Thermoanaerobaculia bacterium
GGACTGGACGCGCAGTATGTCGATCAAGTGCCGCTGCCGTTCGAGACGCGCGGCGCCGTGCTCTGGCCGAATCAGGCGCAGTTCCATCCGCGCCAATACGTGAACGCGCTGGCAAAACAGGCCGTGGCCGCGGGCGCGCGGATTTTCGAGAACACGTTCGCGACGAGAGTCGACAAAGGCGTCGTCGAGACGGAGCACGGCGCCGTGACGGCGGAGCACGTGTTCATGGCCACCAACGTGCCCATCGGCGGATTCACGCACGTGCACGTGAAGGGGTCCGCGTACCGCTCGTACGCAATGGCCTTCGTCGAAAACGGCGCGCATCCGGACGGATTGTTCTGGGACACCGCCGACCCGTATCACTACACGCGCTGGCAGGAGACGAACGAGGGCACGTTCCTCATCACCGGCGGCGAGGATCACCGCACCGGCGAAGAGGAAGACACGGAAGGATGCTTCGATCGTCTCCTCTCTTACACGCACCAGTACTTCGGCGAGCACGAGGAACGCTATCGCTGGTCGGGACAGATCATCGAGCCGCACGGCGGACTGCCGCTCATCGGCGGCTCGAGCACGGAGGTCTACATCTCCACCGGTTACGCCGGACAGGGCATGACCTTCGGCACGGCCGGCGCGATGCTGGTCAGCGATCTCATTCTCGGCGTGAAGAATCCGTGGGCGGACGTCTTCGATCCGATGCGCAACCGGCCGCACATGACCACGAAGGAGTTCATCACCGAGAACCTGCACTTCCCCGCGCATCTCATCGCCGATCGATTGACGACCGCGGACGTCGAAGCGCGCAGCACGGAAGAAGTGTCCGCGGGCGAAGGAAAGATCATCAAGGTGGAAGGTCGCAAGATCGCGGCGTATCGCGACGAACACGGCGCGCTGCACTGTCTCTCTCCGATCTGCACGCACCTGAAGTGCGACGTGGCCTGGAACGCCGCGGAGCGCACCTGGGACTGTCCGTGTCACGGCTCGCGCTTCGCGCCGACGGGGGAAGTGTTGAACGGGCCCGCGCACGAGCCGTTGGCCAGGCTCTGAAGACGCGGGAAGAGGCGCACGGCGTGTTGGGTTAGAATGCGCGTTCCGTCAGCCGGAGAGATGGGTGAGCGGCTGAAACCAGCGGTTTGCTAAACCGCCGTAGGGCCTTAAAGCTCTACCGAGGGTTCGAATCCCTCTCTCTCCGCCACCGCCGGGCACGGCCCGGCGCGCTGGTTGCCAAGCCTCGACACACGCCAGTCGTCTGAGGCGTCGATAGCGCGATCGTCAACGCGTTGTTCGCGCAAAACGCACAACCAGCCTTGGGCAACCAGCGCTGCCGCCCGTGGCGGCGGCGGCTACAATGACGGGATGCTCCGACAATTCGTCCTCGCCTCCGCCGTCGCGGTGAGCGCGCTCGCGCAGACCACCGAAACCATCGAAGTCCAGCTCACCAACCTCGACGTGGTCGTCACCGATCGCGGCGGCGCGCGCATCGGCGGCCTCACGAAAGACGACTTCGAAGTCTTCGAGAACGGGCAGAAGCGCGAGATCACGAATCTCTCGGAGATCCGGCGCGGACCCGGCGGCACCGAAAACAACACCGTGACCCTCGGCGCGCCGCGACGCATTCTCGTCGCCCTCGACAACCGCACCATCCCCATGACGGCGCGCAAGAAAGTCGTCACGGCGTTGCGATCCACCATCGCCAATCTGCTGACCAGCCCCGCCGACCGGCTGATGATCGTCACGATCTCCGGCTCCGCGAAAGCGCGCACGGGATGGATTTCCGATCGCGCCGAGATCGAGCGCGTGCTCACCGAGATCGAGCAGGAGCCCGCGGCGGCGAAGCTCGATGAAGCGGAGATCAACAACATGTTCGCGGACATGCTCTCCGCGGCGCAGGGCAACATCGGAGGCAAGCGCAGCGCGACGGGTCCGCGCCGTCCGGCTCCAACCACGAGCGGTGGATCGAACCGCGGCAACAACGATGACTCGCAGAACGAATACGATCCGTCGACGGAGCGGCAGGCGCCGGCGGTCGACTACAACCTCATCCTCACGCGCGCCCGCGCTTTCGCCGGCTCGCGCCAGAACGACACCCGCCAGACACTGGGCGCGCTCTCGACGTCGCTCAATCAGTTCCAGGCCGCGCCCGGCGGGCGGCGGCTGGTGTTGCTCGTCGGCGGAACCCTGCCGCTCTTCGCCGGCGCGGACATCTTCCAGCGCCTGGACACCGTCCTGCGCGAAGTCGAGCGCTACGAGCGTTCCACCGCGATGTCCTCGCGCGGCGCCACCGCTTCGCTCGATTCGCCGCTCATGGAGAAGACCGCGTTCGATCTGACGAAGAACGTCGACGCTCTCGCCACCGCCGCGCGCATGAAGGGCATCGCCTTCTACGCCGTGAATCCCGAAACGAATGACAAGGCGCTGCGCGACAGCACCGGCACGTACGCGTCGACGGGATCGAATGACTTTTCCGCCACGAATGCGACGACGGACGGTTTCTATCGCCTGTCCGCCGCCACGGGCGGCGAATCGCACATCGGCCGCAGCGCCGACGTCGCGCTCGGCGACATCCAGCGCGATCTCGACACCTACTACTCGCTCGGCTATCGCTCCAACACGCCGGTCACGCCGGAGACGAAGATCGTCGTGAAGGCGAAAGGCAACCTGAACGCCCGCGCGACGATTGCGGCCGCCGCGGTCAGTCCCGAATGGCAGGTCGCCGATCAGGTCCTCTCGCTTCATTTCTCTGAGCC
>DATLBM010000237.1:0-7290 GCA_035526885.1 Thermoanaerobaculia bacterium
GTGCTGGTGCAGAAATGCGTGCGCGCGGACATGCCGCGCAACGTCGTGGCGATCGGCAAGTGCGCGGCGGCGTTGCTGCGCGGCGTGGCGCAAGTGCATGCGGTGGAGAGTGCGTTCGTGGCGGTGCCGGAAGGGTATCCGGTGGGACCTATGGGACCTATAGGACTGATACGACGGATAGGAGGGCATCCGCAGTACACGCGCGCGTCGTTTGAGGCCGGACAGGCGCTGCTCGACTTTGTCGACCAGCACGATGACATTCTTTTTCTGATTTCCGGAGGCGGCTCCGCGTGCGTGGAAGTGCCGCTCATCGATGAAGGTGCGGCCATTCAAAAGAATGCCGAGCTGATTACCTCGGGAAAACCGATCGCCGAGATCAACGCGGAAAGAAGAAAAATCTCCGCCATCAAAGGCGGCAAGCTCGCGGCGCGGGTCAAAGGAAGAGCGGTCACGCTCGTGTACTCCGACGTCAGCACCGGCGCGCTGCACGACGTCGCCTCCGGACCGACCATCCCGGGCTCCGAAGCCATTCTCGTCGCCGACAACAGCACGCTCATCCGCGCCGCGGCGCAAATCATCGGTGACAACGCGGTCGTCCTCGAAGAGCAGATCGAGTGCGGCGTGTTGGACGCTGCGGCGATGCTCGCGGCGCGAGCGCGCGAGCTGCGAGAGGGGGAGGTGCTGGTGGCTGGAGGAGAGCCGACCGTGGTCGTGCGCGGCAATGGTCGCGGAGGACGTTGCAGCGAGCTGGCGGTGCGATTTGCGGCGCTGTGTCCGAATGCCGCGCTGTTCGGATCATCCGACGGCGTGGATGGCAATTCGGGAGCAGCGGGGATTTACCTGCCCGGCGGAAACCAGCCCGCTCCGCACGAGGAGTCGAACTCGTTCCCCGTTGCCGCGCAAATCGGTGAGCCGATTATGATTGCGCCCACGGGGAACAATCTCCGGGACCTCTTTCTCGTGGCTTGTGTTTAGCAAGCAAGCGCCACGGTAAAGCCGCGCAATTCCGATGAACGTCGTCGACCCGGCAGATCCGCTCCTGCCTCCGCCCGCGCGGGGCCATCACCGCTCCGCGCGCGAGCGGCAGCGCAAGGGGCCGATGTGGGGTTGCCTGAAAGGCCTGATCTGGGTCTTCGGCATCATCTTCCTCCTGCTCTTCCTCGGCGTCGGCGGCGGCTGGTGGTACCTCGGCACGTCGAGCTTCGAGGGCTACGTCAAAAAGAAGATCGAGGCCACGCTGGAGGCGAAGCTGGGTCGCGACGTAAGCATCGGCAGCGTCGAGTTCGTGCGCACGCATCCGCAGAAAATCATCATCAACGACCTGCGCATCGCCAACGCCAAAGGCGCCGTCGCGCCGAACTTCGCGATCGTGAAGCAGGTAATCCTCACCGGCGGCGTGCAGTCGTTCTGGGGACGCGCGGTGAAAGTCGATCGCGTGGACGTGCGCGATCCGTTCGTGTGGTTCGAAGTGTTCCCCGACGGCACGCACAACTTTCCGAAGTGGAAGACCGGACCGCGCCGGCCGTACGAGATCGTGCATCTCGACATCGGGAAGCTCTACATCGCCAACGGCGCGTTCGCCTTCAACGACCGCAAGCACAACATCGCCGCGCTGGCGCAGCGCATCGACTCGACGGTGACCGTCACGCGCGCCGAGGATTTGTATGCGGGCGTGATGAACAGTCCGCAGGTGCGCGTGCGCATTCAGGACTACGTGCCGTTCGACGTGACCATGCGCGGCGGCTTCCGCTACACGCCCGGCGTGCTGGCGCTGAATTCGATCGCGCTGCAGGGCCGCGGCATCGAGGCCTACATCAGCGGCAAACTGGATCCGCTCACCGAAGCGCGCTACGACCTGCGCGTGCGATCGAATCTCGCGCTGACGCGGATCAAGGAAATCTTCAAAGTCAAACAGACGCTCGACGGCACGCTCTCGCTGGATACGCAACTGCGCGGCAAAGCGGGCGACTTCGAAATGGCCGGCGCATGGAGCTCACCCCGCGTCAACGCCGACGCCTACACCCTCGGCGAAGCGCGCGGTCATCTCACCATCACCGATCAGGACATCAAGGTGCGCGTGGACAAGGCCACGTACGGCGGCGGCACCATCGGCGCGGACTACGTGCTCACGAAGTATGCCGAGCCCTATCCGATGTCCGTCGACCTGCGCTACTACAGCGTCGGCATCGAGCCGCTGTTCGCCGACTGGGGCATCGAGAACACCGGACTGCGCGGCGCCGCGACGGGCAACCTGACCTATCACTGGAACAAGGACAAAGTGCTCGAGGGCGCGGGCGAAGGCACCGCGCGGCTGGCCAGAAGCACCGTCGCGTTTTCGGACGCGAAGTATCCGATCGGCGTGGCGGGCAGCACCGACTTCGCGCTCGATCGCGGCGTCGTGCACTTCCGGCGCGCGGAGCTCGACACCGACAAATCGCACGTGAGCTTCGCGGGCTCACTGAAGATCGAAGGCGTGGTCACCGATCTGCGGATGAACATCCGCAGCACGGACTTTTCCGAGCTCGATCGCATCGGCTACAACTTCGCGCACGCCGCCGACAAGCGCGACTACGAGCTTCTCGGACTGGGCGGCGCAGGCACGATCACGGGAAGCGTGCGCGGTCCGATCGAGAAGCCGCAGGTCGCGGCGAACATCGCCGGCACCGCCGTCCAGTACAACAACATCCTCCTCGGCGACGGCAACCTCGATCTGCGCTACGACGGCAACACGTCGACGCTCACCTTCGACCGCGCGGTCTTCGCCGACGCGAACGGACGCATCGCGCTGACCGGCACCATCGCCTTTCCGGAAAGCGGAGCGGGTCCGCGATTCGATATCGCGGCCGAGGCGAACAACTATCCGGCGCAGCGGGCGATCGAGGCGGTGGGACTCGATTTGAAAATCGGCGAAGGACTGGCGACGGGAAAGATGATCGTCGCGGGCACGCCCGACAGCGGCCGCGCGACGTTCGTCAACACCACCATCCGTCGCGCCGACGCGGTCCTCGTGCTGAACGGCACGCTGAACTGGCTGCCGGGCGAAGGCAACGTCGCGTTCGATCTCGACATCGCGGCCACCAACTTCCCGGTCAAGGACATCGCGACGTTCCTCGACTTCGCGGACATCCCCGTCACCGGCAAGCTCACCGGCACGCTGAAGCTCGCGGGCAAGAAGGAATCGCTCGAAGGACAGGGCCGCGTCACGGTGCGCGACGGCGCGATCATGGGCGAGCCGGTGGAGCTGGCGTCGGCCGACATCGCGTTCACCGAAGGGCGCATGCGCGCCACGAACGTGCTGGTGAAAGCGGAGGCGGGTGAGATCCGCGGCGAGGCGGAAGTCGATCTCAATCAGAAGAAGTTCAGCTACACGATCTCGTCCAGCTCCATCGATGCGTCGAAGCTGCAGATCGCAAAGGGCATCTCCGATCTCCTCGGCGGCAAGCTCGTACTGCACTCGACGGGTGCGGGCACGTTCGACCGGCCCGAGCTCGTGCTCGAAGCGACGCTCGAGAACGCGACGCTGCGCGGGCTGAACCTGCCGAAGGGAGCGGCGCCGCCTTCGCTCTACATCGCCATTCGCAACGGACGGCTGATCGTGCGCGGCTCCGTCGCGGACATCATCAACATCGAAGGCGAGGGCGCGGTCGGTGAGAACCTGGCCGTCGACGGCACCGTGCGCATCGTCATCAACGATCTCGCGCGCGCCGCGGCCATTTCGCCGGCGACGGCCTCGCTACCCGTCGCGGGCAACGTCACGCTCGACCTGAAACTGGGCGGAAGACTGTCGCCGATCGAAGCGCTGGTCGTCGACGCCACGGCGCCGGTGTTCAACCTGCGTTTTGCCGATCACGAGTTCACGACGCCGCAACCGCTGCACATCGTGCTGCGCAACGGACGCGTGGAGCTGGAGTCGTTCGAGCTGCACAGCGCCGAGTCGTCGTTCGTGCTCGCGGGCTCCGCGGAGATCACCGGCGCGAAGCGGCTCGACGTCGACGTGAAGGGCCGCATCGAGGCGGCGCTGCTGCAGCTCTTCGTGCCGGACGTGCGCGCGGAAGGACACATGGACGTGGCGCTGAAGATCGGCGGCACGGTCACCGCGCCGAAGACCGTCGGCACGGCGGATCTGGTCGACGCGGAGATCAAGTTCGCGGGCTTCCCGCAGCTCATCGACGACATCAACGGGCGATTGCGATTCGGCGCGGAGCGCATCGACATCGAGTCGCTGCGCGCCACGGTCGGCGGCGGACAGGTCGTCGCCGGCGGTTTCATCGCGCTGGAAGGCATGAAGCCGCAGCGCGCGCGCATCACGCTGCAAGGCACGGAAGTGTCGCTGCGTGCGTACGAAGGGATGACGCTGGCCGGCAACTTCACGCTGCTGCTGTCGGGCGATCTCGACAGCGCGCAGCTCACCGGCGACGTCGACGTCACCCGCGCGCTGTACTTCCGCGAGTTCGATCTGCAGCAGACGCTGCTCAACCTCGTGCTGTCGCGCACGCGCGTCGCGCCGACGACCGCCGCGACATGGCAGGATCGCGTGCGGCTGCGCATCCATCTGGCCGCGCCGAACACGCTGGCCATCCGCAACAACATCGCGGAAGTCACCGGCTCCGCGGACCTCGACGTCACCGGCACCGTCGCCAACCCCGTCATCCTCGGCGAGGTCTCGCTCGACGAAGGCGGCACGGTGCGCATCCAGAAAGTCGACTACCGCGTCACGCGCGGCACGATCGCGTTCCAGAACCCGTTCCGCATCGATCCGTTCTTCGACCTGACCATCGAGGGCAGCGTTTCGGGTTTCGGTTCCGAGGCGGAGAGCGGGCCGTACGACGTGACGGTCAACCTCACCGGTACGCTCGATCGCATGGTGCCGACCATCACCAGCGATCCGCCGGCATCGGACATCACGCTCTTCTCCATCCTCGGTTTCGGTGGATTGGGCGGCAGCCCCAACGCCACCGGCTCCAGCGCCGCGCAGAACACGGGTCTCGGCGGCATGGGACAGTCGCTGCTCTACCAGAGTCTGTTCTCGTACGTCGGCTCGAAAGTCTTCCCGTTCGTCGACTCGTTCTCGTACGACCCCGGCTCGCTCGACACCAGCGCGGGCGCGGGCGCGCGTGTGACGTTCGAGAAGCGGCTCTCCAACAAGATCCGCTTCCTGCTCGTCTACAACCTCGACAACGAGCAGAGCCGCCAGGTCGTCGAGTGGCTCGTCAATCGCGACTGGACGCTGCAGCTCACGCGTGACGAGACGGACGAATACCGTCTCGACGCGCGCTTCCGCCGCCGGTACGACGCGCACTGGCAGTGGGGCAAAGAGGACCAGGACGATTTCGCGACGGCGGCGTCGGTGGGCGTGCCGAACGCGCCGGCCGCGCCGCCTCCCGCGGCGCCGCTGCCATCGGTCACCGCGGTCAACACGCGCGCCGCGGACGACACGCTCATCGCGCGCATCGACTTCCGCGCCGACGCGCGCTTCGACACGACGGCGATGACGAACGAGGTGACGCTGAAACCGGGACAGCCCGTGTCCGTTCGCGAGCTGCAGTCCTCGATCAAGAACCTCTACGCCACGGGCAACTTCCGCGACGTGCGCGTCGACGCCACGCGCGCGGAAGGCGGGACGGTGCTGACCTTCGCGCTCTTTCTCAACTACCGCGTCGACACGGTCGATCTCGAAGGTCTCCCGCGCAGGGAGAAAGCACGCGCGCAACGCGAGGTCAAAGTCCGCAACGGCGAAGTGCTCTCGCTCGACGCCGTCGACGACAGCGCCGCCGCCCTGCAGGACATGCTGCGACGCCAGGGCTACCTCGAAGCAACCGTCGATCCGGAAACGAACTTCGATCGCATGCGCAGCGCCGCTGACGTGATTCTGCACATCACGCCGGGACCGCAGGCGAAAGTGGCGAGCGTGGTCATCGAAGGAAACACGGCGCCGTTCACTCCGGCGCAGCTCATCGAGCGCATGAAGCGCCGTCCCGGCAAGATCTTTCAGGTCGGCGAGGCGCGCGAGGACGCGAACCGCATCAAGAACTTCCTCGTGCGCCGCAATTACCGCCGCGCCGACGTCGACTTCCTCGGCCAAACCTACGATCCCGCATCGCACGGCGTGCTGCTGCGCTATCGCGTGGCGGTCGGCCCGACCGTGCAGGTGAAAGTCGAAGGCATCGACCGCAAGGCCGTGCGCCGCTGGCTGCCGTTCGGACGCAACCAGGAGTACAGCGAAGACGCGGTCGAGCAGGCCGCGAACAACATCGTGCAGGGACTGCAGCAGCGCGGGCATTACTCCGCCGCGGTCGACACCGAGAGCGAGCTCGCCGACAACGTCTGGACCACCACCTTCCACGTCAGCGCCGGCCCGCGCTACAAGCTCGCCGCCGTCGACTTCACCGGCAACATGAAGCTGACCGACAAGGAACTGCGTCCCGTCGTGGCCACGACGACGCAGGGCGGCATCGGACGTCTCATCTCCACGGTCATGCGCCGGCCCACCGGCGTCACGCGCGAGCAGGTCGGCGACGACCGCGACGCGCTGGAGTCGTTCTATCGACTGCAGGGATTCAGCGACGCCACGGTCGCCGAGCCGGTCGTGACGCTGAACGATTCCGTGGGCACGATGACCGTCGCGTTCCCGATTACCGAGGGGCCGCGGACGCTGGTGACGGCGGTGAAGGTGGAGGGCGTGGACCACGATCATCATCCCGACGCACCGAAGCCGAAGATCGTCGCCGGCGACCCGCTCAATCTGCAGCTCGTGCACGACGACGTCGTCGCGCTGCAGACGTATTACGCGAACGCGGGACACACGGAAGTGCAGGTCGCGCAGCACGTCGATACGAGCGCCGACAAGCTCTCCGCGACGGTGACGTACGCGGTCGCCGAAGGGCCGCACGTCAACATCGATGAAGTGATCGTGCGCGGCAACACGTACACCGATCGCGACGTGATCCTGCGTCGCTCGGGCATCGATCCCGGCGATCCGTTCAGCTACACGCGCATCCTCGAAGCGCAGCGCGAGCTTTATCGCCTGGGCATCTTCAACCGCGTCGAAGTGCAGCCCGAGCAGGCGCAGACGTCGGTGGCCGATCGCGACGTCGTCATCTCGGTGGAGGAAGGGAAGAACCTCACGCTCACGGGCTCGGTCGGTCTGCGCCTGCAGCGCGGTACCGACACAGGTCGCGGCACCGATCTGAATGAGCGCGTGACCGTGGCGGCGGCACACCGCAACCTGTTCGGCACCGGCCGCTACCTCGGCCTCGAAATCGTGGCCAGCTCCGAAGAGCAGGAAGGATT
>DATLBM010000238.1:0-3853 GCA_035526885.1 Thermoanaerobaculia bacterium
CCTTCGACCTTGCCGTTCACCTTGATGCGTCCCGCGCCGATCCACTTCCGTGCCTCGGTACGCGACCCCAGTCCCGCTTTGGACACCACGCGCTCGAGGGTTTTCAGCGGACGATCGCCCGCCGGCGGCGCCTTGACCGACTTAGGGGGCAAACGCGATCTCCGATTTGCCGCCGATCCTGATGCGCGCGACGCTGGAGTCCGACTTGCGCACCGAGACCTCGTGCACGTCGCCGGTGTTCGCATCGGTGAAGCGATAGAGATTCGTGTCGCCCTCCGTCGACACGAGCAGCGGCACGCCTTCTTTTTTCTGCGGATCGATGGCCAGCGTCACGCGCTGGTAGACGCGGTTGCCGAACTCCGGCGGATCGGCGGGCTTGCCGCCGCGCTTCCAGACGATGCCTTGCGGCTGCGCCTCCGCGGTCCACTCCTCGCCGTTCGCGCGAAAGCGCACCTTCTCCGCCCCCGGCGTCTTGCGACTCATCTCGCCCTCGGCATGCAGCTTCGGCTCATCGATCGTGAACTTGAAATGCTTCGCCGATCGCAGCCAGAGCAGCGCCTCGTCGTACGTGCCTTTCTGCAGCTCCGGCATTCGCGTGGTCGTCGCGGGCGTGGTGGTGGTCATCGGCGTTGCCGTGGCGACCGTGTCCGAGGCGGCCGGCGGCGGCGAGGGAGGCGCGGGTTTTTCGGGCGAGCAGGCGGCGGCGAGTGCAACAAAAGCGAGAACGAAACGGCGCATGGAATTCAACTTTACAAGAGCGCGGAATTCTCCGTGCTACATTCATGTCGGAGCCGGTCAAATGCACAATAAGTGGACGTGGTGGGTGGTCTTCGGCGCGGCGGCGGGCTGCATCCTTTTCGCTGCCCTGCAACTGCCGTTGTGGGACGGCGGAGAAGTGCGGCAGGCAGGGATGTTCAGGCCTCCGCATCGACCCGCGCCGCAGCCGGTGTACGTCCCGCCCGATCCGCCGCCCGCGGAGCCGTCCAGCGAAGTGCCGACCCTGGTGCAGGTCAGCAACGAACAGACGGAGCTGCGCATCAAAGCGCTGGCCCGCGAGATGGCGGACATGTGGACGCGCGATCCCGAAGAGCTGGTCGTGGCGATCGACGACGCCGCGCGATCGACGCCCAGCGCACCCTCGGTCACGCTGCTCCTGGCCATCGCCCACGCCGAGACCAACGGCATGATCCTCGACGTCTCCGAAGCCGGCGCGGTCGGACTGGCGCAGGCCACTCCCGTCGCGTATCGCCAGGAAGGCTTCGACGGAAAGCTCTTCGTCACCTCCGACTACCTGATCGGCTCCCGCGCCTACATCATGAAGAAGCCCCTCGGCGACGCCGACACGATCGCCTCGATGGTCGTCGACAAGGACACGCCGAAAGTCCGCGCGAAGGCCAGGCGCCTGCTCGTCTCCGCGAAGGAGCTCCGCCGCGAAGGCATCGACGAGCTGGATCTGCTCTCGCCGTTCGCCGCGAAACGCTACTACACGCGTATCCATGACATGGATCAGCACAACAAGTCGGTGCTGAACAAGCTCGGCAAGCTGCTGGAGAACGGCTCGCGCGCGGAGCTGCGCAAGTTCCGCAACGAAGTGCGCACCGAGTACCGCTCGCTCAAGCAGACGCAGCTCGAGTCGTGGGCGCGCTACCAGAAGGAGCTCATCGCCGAGCGCGACGCCATGCTGGAGAAACACTTCGGCATGGACGACGGCATCGTGAAAAAGAGCATGGCCTACGAGGCCAGCGAATGGCTCGGCGCGAACCTCGACGATCGGTTCTCGGCGAAGAGCATGTCGCGCTTTTTGGTCTGCCATCTCGACCGCAAGGGCGTGGAGGCGCGGAAGCTCGCGCCCAAGGGCGCGTCGGAGCGGAAGGTCGAGGAGATGACGGCCGCGCTCTACAACGGCGGCTCGCACAACGTGAAGCGCATGCTGGCGGGCCTGATCCGCACGCTGCCGGAGACCGAAAAGTACATGAAGAAGGTGCCCGCCACGCGCCGCCGTCTGGACGGCGTGATCGCGGGGATGCCTCTGGGTGACTCCCCGGTGCGCACGCTGCGGTAGCGCTGGCGCTTGGGGGACGACGAGGGGCCTCCGGCGGCTGGGGCCACGGCCCCAGGCCTACCAGCGGGGTCCGGGGTCGAGACCGCAGCCGCCGGAGGCCCCCGGTCGTCCCCCCAGCGAAGCGTTGCTGCGGTAAACTCGCACCACACAAAAAATTCGTTTCGTGGGGGAAGCCGTGGAAATCGCTTCGCTGAATCTGTCTGCCGACGCAGCTCCGCCGACGCCGTACGCGCATCTGACTCTGGATTACGTGGGATTCGGCAAGCGCTGCGGCGCTCGCATCATCGACTTCGTGGTGCACTTCGGCGTGGCCCTCGTATCCGGATTCACCGCCGGGATCCTCGTCCTGATTTACGCGATGGCCACGCACACCTCCGCCGAGCCGCTGCTGGCGAAGATGGGCAGCACCGGCGTGCTGGCGTTCATCCTGTCGCTGTTCGGGTCCGTGCTCTACGACTCGATCATGGAAGGACTCCACGGCAGCACGATCGGCAAGCTGATGCTCGGCATCGTCGTGCTCCGCGAAGACGGCCGGCCCTGTACATACGTGCAGGCGGTCGGCCGGTCGTTCGCGTTCTTCCTGGACTCGCTCTTCTTCGGCCTCGTCGCGCATACGTCGATGCGGGACTCGCCGCGACTGCAGCGCTACGGCGACAAGTGGGCAGGCACGGTCGTCGTCACGCGAGTGTCTGTCCCGCCGCACATGCTCCGCGGCGCGGGCCGCTTCGTGGGCGTGATGTTCCTGGCCCTGTTCGCGGACGCCGTCGCGCTCATCGCGGGAACGCTGGCTTAAGTCGCTCCGCTCGGGGACCGGCCCCCGGTCGGCCCCCAAGCGAAGCGTCGTAAGCGTCAGCGCTTCCCGGTAATCAGGCGCGCGCCGCGCTGGTAGGTGAAGTAGGCCCACGCCCATTGCGTGAGCACCAGGAAGCGGTTGCGGAAGCCGATCAGAAAGAAGATGTGGATGAGCAGCCAGGCCATCCACGCGAAGAAGCCGCCGAAGCGGATTTTGCCAAAGTCGGCGACAGCCGCGGCGCGTCCGATCGTCGCCAGCGAGCCTTTGTTCTTGTACTTGAACGCGCGCAGCGGCTGTCCCTCGAGCGCGCGGTCGAGATTCATGGCGGTGTGTTGTCCGGCCTGAATGGCGGCGGGTGCGACTCCCGGGACGAACGAGCCGTCGCGCTGCTTCACGGCGGCGAGATCGCCGAGGACGAAGACCTCCCGGTGCCCGGGAATGGTGAGGTCGGGCTCGACGAGCACGCGTCCGGCGCGATCGAGCGGGACGCCGAGGGATTCCGCGACGGGCGAGGCCTGCACGCCGGCGCCCCAGAGGATCGTGCGCGATGGAATCACGCGCTCGCCGATGCGCACTTCGCGATCGTTGACGTCCGTGACGATCGCGTTGGTGATCACTTCGACGCCGAGGTGCTCGAGCTGCTTGCGGGCGGAGTCGGAGAGGGAGGGCGGGTAGGGAGGAAGGACGCGCTCGCGGCCTTCGAGGAGGATCACGCGCGCGCTTTCGGGTTCGATGCGGCGGAAGTCGCGGGTCATCGTCTGGCGCGCGATCTCGGAAAGTGCGCCGGCGAGCTCCACGCCGGTCGGACCGGCGCCGATGATGACGAAGGTGAGCCAGGCCTGCTGCGTTTCCGGATTCGTCTCGTGCTCCGCGGCTTCGAACGCGGTGAGCACGCGGCGGCGGATTTCCAGCGCGTCGTCGATCGTCTTCAGGCCCGGCGCGAACTGCTCCCACTCGGGATGTCCAAAGTACGAATGCGTGGCGCCGGTGGCCAGGAC
>DATLBM010000239.1:0-15765 GCA_035526885.1 Thermoanaerobaculia bacterium
CGCTTCGTAAACGGTGGGATAGCCGATCACGAGCAAGGCGCGCGCGGGCGGGCTGTGCACCAGCTTCGTCTTCGCCTCGAGCGTCAGCGCCAGCGTGGACTCGCTGCCGACGAGCAATCGCGCAACGTGGAATCCGTTCTCCGGCAGCAGCTCGTCGAGGTTGTAGCCGGAGACGCGGCGCGGGATCTTCGGAAACTTCGCGCGAATCAGATCCGCGTAGCGATCGCGAATCGATTGCAGTCCGGCGTAGATCTGCGACTGGCGATCGCCGCGCGCGATGATCGACTGCAACGCCTCGTCGCTCGTTGCGCCGGCGCGCATGCGCACGCCGTCGTACGTCAGGACTTCGAGCTCCTCGATGTTGTCGACGGTCTTGCCGGACATGATCGAGTGCACGCCGCAGGAGTTGTTGCCGATCATGCCGCCGAGGGTGCATTGGGCGTGGGTGGCGGGATCGGGGCCGAAGGTGAGGGTGTGTTTTTCGGCTTCGCGGCGGAGGTCGTCGAGCACGATGCCCGGCTCGACGCGCGCGAACTTCTCGCGCGGGTTCATCTCCGTGATGCGGTGCATGTACTTCGACATGTCCAGCACCACCGCCACGTTGCAGCACTGTCCGGCCAGGCTCGTGCCCGCGCCGCGGCCGAGAATCGGCGCGCCGTGCTCGCGCGCGAGGGCGACGGCGGCGATGACGTCGTCCGCATCGCGCGGGAGGACCACGCCGATGGGGACCTGGCGGTAGTTGGACGCGTCGGTGGCGTAGAGCGCCCGCGAGCCGTCGTCGAAGCGCACTTCGCCGCGGATTTCTTTTTTCAGCGCGGAGGCCAGCGCCGCGGCGTCGACGCTGAGCGACTGGATGCGGTCGCGATGCTCGACGCGCGCCGCGGGCGGCCGCTCATCGTGCGGGAAGGGAACGGGATCCCAGCGCTGGAACTCGCGGCTCATCCCCGCGAGTCTATCGGTTCACCAGCTTGGAGAAGCGCGAGTTCCGCTTGTCCTGATAGAGGAACGCGAGCTTGTTGCGGTCGAAGGCCGCGAACCAGTCCTCCCAGTCGATGCGCTCCAGCGTGTCTTTGCCGGAGTAGCCGGGATAGTCGATGCGCAGCACGCCCAGGTCGCCGCGTTTGCGGCCGGTCTGGCGGACGTGGGCGGGGAAGCCGCCGCGAGCCTCGACCCACGTGCGGATCTCGTCGTGATCGGTGGTGGTCGTGGACGCGCTGGCGCGCTTTCGAGTCGACGAGCCGACGAGTCGTCGAGTCGACGAGGTGGCTTTGCGCGAGGACGCTTTCTTCGTGGAGGGGGAGGCTTTCTTCGTCGTCTTCTTCGAGGTCGCCTGACGAGTCTTCGAGCCGACGAGTCGTCGAGTCGTCGAGGGCGATTTGCGCGAGGACGCTTTCTTACGAGTCTTCGAGCCGTCGAGTCGTCGAGTCGTCGAGGGCGCTTTGCGCGAGGACGCTTTCTTACGAGTCTTCGAGCCGACGAGTCGTCGAGTCGTCGAGGGTGCTTTGCGCGAGGACGCTTTCTTAGTGGAGGCAGACGCTTTCTTCGTCGTTGTCTTCGAGGTCGCTGCCTTCTTCGAGGACGCCGCAGCCTTCCTACTCGACGACTTGACGACTCGACGACTCGACGACTTGCTCGCAGACGACTTGCTCGCAGACGACTTGCCCGAGCTCCGCGCGCGCGAAACGAACTTGTTGAACCGGTTCTCCTTCCCGTCCGACAACAGCAGCGCGAGCTTGTCGCGATCGAACCACTCGAAGAACTCGTCCCATTCGATCTCTTCGAGCGTGTCCTCGCCGCTGTAGCCCGGGAAGTCGATGCGCAGCACGCCCGGGTCTTTGCGATTGCCCGTGCTCTTCACGCGCGCGGGATGTCCGCCGCGCGATTCCACCCACTCACGGATCTCGTCGTGATCGGTCGTCGCTTGTGCTGTTGCCATGAGTTGCGCAGCGTGCACGAGCATTGCCAAAATCCCGCAATGCGCTCGAACTTCCTGGCCCGCGCCGGCGGCGCGCTCGCGGATGCGTGCGAGCGCTGGTTCCCCGACGCCTTCGTCTTCGCCCTCGCCGCCATCGTCCTCGTCTTCATCGGCGGCCTCGGAGCCGGCGTGCCCGCGACGAAGCTCGTCTCCGAGTTCGGCACCGGCTTCTGGTCGCTGGTGAACTTCACCATGCAGATGGCGCTGGTGATCATCGGCGGATTCGTCGTGGCCAGCTCGCCGCCCGTGGCGAGACTCACCGCGAGGCTGGCCGCGATTCCGAGGACCGGCCGCGGCGCCGTCGCATTCGTCGCTGCGTTCGCGATGCTCTCCTCGCTCATCTCCTGGGGCCTCTCGCTGATCTTCACCGGCCTGCTCGTGCGCGAGATCACGCGCCGCCTGCGCGTCGACTATCGCGCCATCGGCGCCGCCGCCTACCTCGGACTGGGCAGCGTCTGGGCGCTCGGCCTCTCGTCCTCCGCCGCGCTGCTGCAGGCCACGAAGACTTCCATCCCTGCATCACTGCTTCCCGTGACCGGAGTCATTCCGCTGACGCAGACCATCTTCCTCTGGCAGAGCATGGTCATGGCGCTCGTCCTCATCGTCGTGTCGGTCGCAGTCGCGTACTGGTCCGCACCGCGGGATGAGGATGCGCGCGTGATGACCCCGCAGAACGAGGAAGAAGGTCCCTCGACGGCGCTCGGGATGACACCGGGCGAGCGTGCGGAGAACAGCCCGATTCTCACGATCCTCGTCGTCGTTCTCATGTTCGCGTTTCTCGCGCAGCAGCGCGGGCTCGCCGCCTTCGATCTGAACAACTTCAACTTCGCGTTTCTCGCGTTGGGCCTCCTGCTGCACTGGCGTCCGCGCTCGTTCCTGCGCGCCGTCGGCAAGTCCGTGCCCGCGACTGCCGGCGTGTTGATCCAGTTCCCGTTCTACGGCGGCATCTTCGGGATGATCTCCAGGACGCCGATCGCCGATCACCTGGCCAAGGTCTTCGTGGCCATGACGACGAAGGCCACGTTCCCGATCATCGTCGCGCTCTACTCCGCGATCCTGGGCATGTTCGTGCCGTCGGGCGGCGGCAAGTGGGTGATCGAGGCGCCGTACGTCATGGCCGCCGCCAATGCCTGGAGAGTGCACCTCGGCTGGACGGTGCAGATTTACAACGCGGCCGAGGCGCTGCCGAATCTGATCAACCCGTTCTGGATGCTGCCGCTGATGGGCATCCTGAACGTGAAGGCGCGCGATCTCGCGGGATATTCGATTCTGCAGCTGATGTTTCACGCGCCGATCGTGCTGCTGCTGTGCTGGCTGTTCGCGCAGACTTTGCCGTACATTCCTCCGCACTAACGGAACGCCGCGCGTTCGAAACCTAACGTTCGCCCGTTCGTAACCGTAGAAGACAACATGAAGACCCTCGTCGCGGCCTGCCTCGCGGCGCTGGCGTTGATTTCCACGCCGGCGTTCGCTGCGCGCCAGATCATCGGCTCCGAGTCCGACCATTCCCTGGCCGGCGAGGCCACGGACTGCGAGCACTTCTACACGACCACCTTCACCAACCTCCCGTCGCAGATGAACGATCAGGAGCAGCGCGAGATCCCGCTCGCGGGCGTCGATCAGCTGCGCGTCGTGGCCAGCGAAGAAGGCGGCGTTTCGATCCGCGGATGGAATCGTCCGTACGCGCGGCTGATCGTCTGCCGCTACGCCTTCGCCAACACGAAGTCGAAAGCGATCCGCCTCCTCGGCTCGATCAGCGTTTCGCACGTGAAGGGCGAGATCTCCGCGTTCGGTCCGCCGAACGACGCGACGCAGGCGTGGTGGGTGAACATGATCCTGTACGTTCCGCGCCGCGCCACCGTGGACGTGCGCGCATCGAACGGCGGCGTGGCCATTCGCAACATGAGCGGCAACGTCACCGCGTACGCCACGAGCGGCGGCATTTCCGTGGCCCGTTCGACGGGACGCTACAAGATCAGCACGAACAGCGGCGGCATCACGCTCGAGCGCGTGAGCGGCATCGTCGACGCGAGCTCGCGCCAGGGCGCGATCGCGCTCAAGTTCGCTCCGGACGAAGTGCCGGACGTCGAGGCGCGCATCGCGGACGGCGGCGAGATCTTCTGCCAGCTGCAGAGCTGCGAAGCCGGCCTCTGGGGCGCCAACCGCAGCCAGCTCCGCCTCGGACACGGCGTCCCGCAGTACCGGCTCAACACCACGGCCGCGCCGATCATGATCGGACCCGTAACCTTCTGAGTTTCCGACATTTACGGTGTAGCGGCTGAGGCATGGAACCTGCAGCTTTTCGCAGACCATGGCTGCGAGTCCTGACGTCATCCTCAACGAGCAAAGCATCGAGTTCTATCGCGATGCTCTGCGCATTCTGCGCGAGGCCAGCATCCCGCACCTCGTCGGCGGCGCGTACGCGTTCGCGCGCTACACGGGCATCGCGCGGCACACGAAGGACTTCGACGTCTTCATCCGCCGCGAAGACTTCGCCCGCACCGCGTGGACGTTTCGCAAAGAGGGCTACAAAGCCGAGCTCACCTTCCCGCACTGGATCGGCAAGGTCTTCAAGGGCGAGGACTTCGTCGACCTGATCTACAGCGCCGGCAACGGCGTGGCCGTGGTCGACGACGTGTGGTTCCAGCACGCGGTGAAGGAGAAAGTGTTCGGCGTCGACGTCGAGCTCATACCAGCCGAGGAGATGATCTGGTCGAAGGGATTGATCATGGAGCGAGAGCGCTTCGACGGCGCGGACGTCGCTCACGTCATCCGCGCGGTCGGCGACCGGCTCGACTGGCAGCGCCTCGTCGAGCGCTACGGCAGGCATTGGCGCGTGCTCTACGCGCACGTCGTGCTGTTCGGCTTCATCTATCCCGGCGAACGGGAGAGAGTTCCGGCGTGGGTCACGGAAGAGCTGATGCGGCGCATGCGCGAAGAGGGCGCGAACGCGGGCGGGAAGACCTGCAACGGCACGATCATCTCGCGGCAGCAGTATCTGAAGGACGTCGACGATTGGGGTTATGAGGACGCGCGGCTCGTCGAGGGGCTGATGTCGGCGGAAGACCTCGAGTTGTGGACGGCCGGCATCGCAGTCGATGGAGCGAAATGAATGAATGAGCGCCACACGCTTCGCATCGCCGCAGTGGCCGACATCCACGTCAAGAAAACTTCCGCGGGCACGCTGCAGCCGCTGTTCGCAAAAGCGACGGAAGAAGCGGACCTGATCCTCCTCTGCGGCGATCTCACGGACTACGGCACGATCGAGGAAGCGAAGATCCTGGCGAAGGAGATCACGTCTTCGCTGCGCATCCCGGCCATCGGCGTTCTCGGCAATCACGATCTCGAGTCGGGACACGAGAGCGAGCTGACGTCGATCCTGACCGACGCCGGCGTGACGATCCTCGACGGCGATTCGACGGAAGTGCACGGCGTGGGTTTCGCGGGCGTCAAAGGCTTCGCGGGCGGATTCGGGCGCCGCGCCCTCGGCGCCTGGGGCGAGAAGATCATCAAGGATTTCGTGCACGAGGCCATCAACGAGTCGCTGAAGCTCGAGGCCGCGCTGGCGCGGCTGCGCACGCCGCAGAAGATCGCGGTGCTGCACTACTCGCCGATTCAGGCCACGGTCGCGGGTGAGCCTCTGGAGATCGTCGCGTTCCTCGGATCGTCGCGACTGGAAGAGCCGCTGGACCGCTATCGCGTGAACGGCGTCTTCCACGGACACGCGCATCGCGGCGCGCCCGAGGGGCGGACCAAGAGCGGGATCGCGGTGTACAACGTGGCCATGCCGGTGCTGGCCGCGTCGTATCCGGAACGGCCGCCGTTCCGCATCGTGGAAGTGCCGCTGGAAGCGGAAGCGGTCGCGTGACCTGGCTCTTCGAAGCGGGGCGCTGGGAGATCACCGGATCCACGGTCGACGTGGCCGGCAATCCGAACGCACTCATCGGCTTTGCGACGATCGCACACAGCGACGATAGCTGGGACGTGCAGGAGCAACTGAACGAAAACGCATCGCGCTACGACGTGCGTCCGCCGCGCGCGGGATTGCCGGCAACGACGTTCACGGGCACTCACGCGATCATGGGACCGGTGCAGGGCGCGTACGCGTTCTTCGAGGACATGATCGTGATGTCGTATCGCTCCGACGACAACGCGTACGCCGCGACGGAAGTGTTCCGCCACATCGACGATGATCGCTGCGACGTCCGCGGCGCCCTGTTCCTGCACGGCGGTCATGTGTCATCGTGGTCGCTGACGATGCAGCGAAAGTGATGCGCCACCACGAGATCCCCAATCCCGCGGCGTTCTATCGCTCCATGCGCGAGCGAACGCGCTCGATCTTCGACATCGTGGCGCCGGAGGCGTACTACGACCGGCCCATCAAGCTGCGCAATCCGATCGTGTTTTACGAGGGGCATCTGCCGGCCTTCGCGGTGAACACTCTCTTGAAGCTGACGATGCATCGTCGCGGCGTCGATGAGCACTACGAGACGCTCTTCGCGCGCGGCATCGATCCCGAGGATGAAGCCTCGGCGAAGTCACCTACGGATTTGTGGCCATCGCGCGCGGAGGTGCAGGCGTACGGCGCGGCCGCGGACGCGCTGGTCGAGAGCGCGCTGCGCGAGCTGCCCGACCACGAGGCCACGTTCACGATCCTGGAGCACGAGTTGATGCATCAGGAGACGCTGCTGTACATGATTCACGAGCTGCCGTACGAGAGGAAACGCAGGACGGGGTTCAGCCCGTCCATCTCCGCGGGGCGGGCTGAAGCCCGTCCTACGTTTGTCACGATCCCCGCGGGCACGGCCCGCCTCGGCCAAACGCCGCCCTGCTTCGGCTGGGACAACGAGCTCCCCGCGCACTCGGTGCACGTGCCCGAGTTCTCGATCGACGCCTTCAACGTCACGAACGGCGATTACCTCGAGTACCTCGAGGCCACCAGCGCGAATGCACCGCACTTCTGGGCTCGCGAGAACGATCAGTGGCTCCGGCGCGGCATGTTCGAGCTCGCGCCGCTGCCGCTCGATGCGCCCGTGTACGTCACGCACGAGGAGGCAACCGCGTACGCGCGGTGGAAAGGCTCGCGCCTGCCCACCGAGGCCGAGTTCGATCGCGCGGCCTACGGCGCGGCGCAGACGCACGAGGGCAACTTCGATTTCGCGCAGTGGGATCCGGTGGCGGTGGGCAGCTACGCTCCGAATGGGTTCGGCATCTACGACCTGATCGGCAACGGGTGGGAGTGGACTTCGTCGCTCTTCGCGCCGTTCGACGGTTTCCAGATCATGCCGTCCTATCCGCAGTACTCCGCGGACTTTTTCGACGAGGCGCATTACGTGATGAAGGGCGCGTCGCCCGTGACCGCGCGCGCGCTCGTGCGTCGCAGCTTCCGCAACTGGTTTCGTCCGGCGTATCCGTACGTGTACGCGACGTTCCGGTGTGCGCGCTGAACTTGCATCGCTGTAAAGCATGCAGACCAAGACGTACAAACCGCGTACTTTCGATCTCTCCGGCCTGAATGGCATCTCCGACAAAACCCTCGAAATGCATTTCAAGCTCTACGAGGGCTACGTCACCAACACCAACACGCTCACCGAGCGCATCTCCGCGATCCTCGCTGACGGCCAGGTCGACCAGGAAGAGATGCCCGCCTACTCCGAGCTCACCCGCCGCCTCGGCTTCGAATACAACGGCATGGTGCTGCACGAGTACTACTTCGAGAACATGAAGAAGCAGGGCGGCGGCGATGCCGGCCGCGGCACGAAGTTCCGCGCCGCCGTCGAGCAGAGCTTCCCCAGCTACGACATCTGGAAAACCGACTTCACCGGCATCGGCAAGATGCGCGGCGTGGGCTGGGCCATCTGCTACCTCGACCCCTCGAGCGGCAACGTCTCCAACCACTGGATCACCCTGCACGAAACCGGCAACGTCGCAGGCTACGTCCCGCTGCTGGTGATGGACGTCTGGGAGCACGCCTTCCTCCTCGATTACAAGCCGTCCGAGCGGCCGAAGTACATCGAGGCCTTTCTGTCGAACGTGGATTGGGACGCGGTCGACAAGAGAATGCGGTAGCGCCACACGAACGCCACATTTCGCCCGAAAACCTTCGCTTGTGCGCATGTACTTTGCTGTGTAAAGTGCTCGCCATGGTCATCGGCGCGCTGCGAGGTTCCGCAACCTTTTGCGCACCGGGGCCGTACATTGATCCCATGACGACGCTGATCGAGGTCTCCGGCCTCCGCAAGCAATACCGGTCGTCCTTCCGGAAGCCGCTCATCACGGCGCTGGACGGCATCGACTTCCAGGTCCAGGAGGGAGAGCTCTTCGGTCTCCTCGGGCCGAACGGCGCCGGGAAGACCACGACCGTCAAGATCCTCCTCGGCCTCACGCACGCCACTGCAGGCTCCGCCTCGGTGTGCGGCCGCCCGGTGCGCGATCCCGAGTCGCGCCGCCGCGTCGGCTATCTGCCCGAGGGACACAAGATTCCGAACTACCTGACGGCGCGGCAGGCGCTGACCATCTTCGGGCGCATGTCCGGGATGACCTCGAAAGCCATCGCCGCGCGCATCCCCGGCCTGCTCGATCAGGTGCGCATGGGCCAGTGGGCCGACGTGCGCATCAAGAAGTATTCGAAGGGCATGACCCAGCGCCTGGGACTGGCCTGCGCGATGATTCACGGACCGCAGGTATTGCTGCTCGACGAGCCGACCGATGGCGTCGATCCTGTCGGCCGCCGCGAGATCCGCGACATCCTTCGCGCCGAAGCCGATCGCGGCACGGCCGTGCTCCTCAACTCTCACCTGCTGTCCGAGATCGAGCGCACGTGCGATCGCGTGGCCGTGTTGCGCGACGGCAAAGTGGCCGCGTTCGGCAGCGTCGACGAGCTGACGCGCAAGACCGCGCTGTACAAGATGGTGGCGACGCCCATCGACGACTCGCTCGTGGCCACGTTCCGCGAGAGCGGCGCGGGCGTCGAGCGCGTCAACGGACACGTCGTGCTGTCCGTGGCCGATCTGCAGCATCTCAATTCCCTCGTGGACACGCTCCGCTCGCGCGGCGGCGTGCTCAGCGAGCTGACGCCCGTGCGCTCCACGCTCGAAGACGTGTTCGTCGATCTCGTGCGCGCCGAGGAAGGCGTGTCCGTGGGAGCGCACTCATGATGAGAGTCCTGGCAGCCAACATCGAAGACGTGATGCGCGAGGCCGCGGCGCGGTGGACGCTCGTCGCCTACTTCTTCATCTCCACGCTCTTCATCATCATCTTCGCGTCCGCGATCAATCTCGACATCGTCGACGGCGCCCTCGCGGGCGCACAGCTCTTCGGCAAAGAGTTCGACATGAACGACTCGATGTCGATCGAGAAGCTCGTGCTCGGGTTCGAGTCCGGCTTCTCCGTTTTCCTCTACATCATCTGCACCTTCACCGCGGTTTTCGCCACCGCTCACCTCGTGCCCCGCATGCAGGACAAAGGGACCGTGGACCTGTACCTTTCCCGTCCCGTCGGGCGCGTGCAGCTGCTCCTGTCGCGATACGTGGCCGGAATGATCCTGGCCGCCAGCAACATCATTTACCTGATCGGCTCGGTGTGGCTGATCGTGATCTGGAAGACGGGCGTGGCCAACGGCCGTTTCCTGATGGGAGGGGTGATCATCTTCTTGATGATCGCGGTACTGCTCGCGTTCGCGTTTCTGGTCGGGGTCATCACGTCCTCGACCGCGGTTTCGATCATGACCACGTTTGCGATCTTTCTGTTCGGCGCCCTCATGGCGGGTCACGAGAAATTCTCGGCCGCCGTGTCGACGGAATGGCAGTCGTGGATCATCGAGTCGCTGTACTGGATTTTCCCGAAATCCGCGGAGATGGGTCGAACCGTCTTCGCATTCGTCGGCGGAGCGAAGCTCACGGAGGGCGCGGTCAGCATCGCGTCGCCTTCCGCGTTCATCACGACCGCCGCATTCGGCATTGCCTGCCTCACTCTCGCTTCCTGGTTGTTCACTCGAAAGGAGTTTTGATCATGACCCGTGTCCTTCGTACCTTTGTTGTGATGATGGCTGTCGCGGCGCTTGCACTTCCCGCGATGGCGAAAGACGATGCGCTCTCGCTCGTTCCGGCCAACGCGGCCACGGTCGGCATGGTCAAGCTTGCCGACATGCGCACCAGCCCTCTCTCCGGGCTGCTCTTCCAGCACACCGACAAGATGAGCACCAACGGCGAGGCCGCGAAGTTCCTTGCCGACGCCGGCCTGCAGCCGTTCAAGGACGTCGACACGCTGGTCGTGGCCACGACGCCGCGCGCGACGCTCGGCTCCGAGGCGGACGTCCTCGTGATCGCGGAAGGCCGCTTCCAGCCGGCGCGCCTGACCGCGGCGCTGATCTCGCGCGGTGCGGTGAAGAAGGGCGCGTATCTCACGCTGCCCGAGGATGAAGGCGAGCAGGGCGCGGTGGCGTTCCTCTCGCCGTCGCTGGCCATCGCCGGCAACGAGCGTTCGGTGATCAACGCCCTCGAAGCGCGCGCGAACGGCGGCACGGGCTTCGTCTCCCGCGGCGCGCTGGGCATGGACCTGGCCCGTGTCGACAAGAGCGCCACGGCGTGGGCGCTGGTCGACGTGACGCGCGCCGCGCGCCTGGCCAAGGGCGGTGACATCAACACCGGCAAAGGTCAGGCCGGCGATGCGCTGCAGGCCGCGATCAAGACGCTGTCCACGGTTGCGGTGTGGGCCAAGGACACCGGCGACGCGCTGGAGCTCGGCGCCACCGGCCTTTCTTCCGACACCGAGACGCTGTCGCTGCTCGAAGACACCGTCCGCGGCGCGCTCGCCGCGATGCGCCTGGCCGTGAAGGAAAAGGCTCCGGAGATGGTCGGCGTGCTGCGGAAGTTCGACGTCACCCGCAAGGCCGACTCGATCAGCATCGAAGGCTCGATCCCGGCCGCCACGCTTCGCGAGCTGATGGCCAAGAAGCAGGCTTCGGTGAAGTAAGAGGACTGATAGGACCTATACGACTCGATGTCGTATAGGTCCTATACGAAGCGTCGCAGGTGCTCGCGCCACCACGGCCAGTCGTGGCCGAAGGCGCCTTCCCAGATCTCCAGGTGATTGCGGATCCCCTTCGACCAGAGCAGCTGGGAGAAGTCGCGGTTCTGCTGCACCAGCGAGTCGTATTCGCCCGTGGCGATGATCCACTCCACGCGCGAGAGCTTGCCCGCCCACTCCGCGTTCATGTTCGGGATGAACGACGCCGGCGAGTTGAAATAGCAGTTGTCGTCCCAGTACCCGTCCGTCAACGAGTGGATGTCGTAGACGCCCGAGAAGAGGATGACGCGGCTGACCAGGTCCGGATAGCGCGCGGTGAAATTCGAGGCGTGGTACGCGCCGAAGCTGGCGCCGTACATCGCTAAATCACCACGTCTGGCACGATCATGAACGTATGGCACTAATTCATGTCGTAAATAGGCATCGTATTGTGTATGGCGCGCCGCGCGCACGGCCGGATGCACGCTCTTGTTGTACCAGCTCTCGTCGTTCACCGTGTCGATCAGGCAGAGCTGCACTTCGCCGGCGTCGACTCTGTCGGCCACCGAGTCCGAGAGCTTGAAGTCCTCGTTCTCGTAGAAGCGGCCGGACGACGTCGGAAAGAGCACGGCCGGGCGGCCGAACTTTCCGAACCACAGCAGCTCCATGTCGCGGCCGAGAGAGGGACTCCACCATTTCACGTGTTCGCGGTACATGATCGAAGACGCGCCTTGCCGCGCGGGGCGGCGATTCTATACGATCCCCCGCTCTCGGAGGGGGCATGCGCAAGAAGCGGATCGGGCTGTTGTTCGGAATGGAAGACACGTTTCCCTGGGCGCTCATCGAAGCCATCAACACGCGCGGCGGGGACGACGTGGAAGCAGGGCCGTGCGAGATCTCGTATCTGAAAGACGACGGCGTCTTTCGCGACGATCTGATTCTCGACCGCATCAGCCACGAGGTGCCGTTCTACCGGACCTACGTGAAGTGCGCCGCCGCATGCGGCGTGCGCGTCGTCAACAATCCGATCTGGTGGTCGGCCGACGACAAGTTCTTCGACAACCTCGCCGCGAAGGCCGCCAACGTCGCGGTGCCGAAGACGGTGCTCCTGCCGCACAAGCAGCATCCGCCCAACACCGAGGCGAAGTCGTTCCGCAACATGCGCTACGTGAACTGGGACGAGGTCTTCTCGTTTCTGGGCTGGCCGATCTTCATGAAGCCCGCGTATGGCGGCGGCTGGAAAGACGTCTACAAGTGCGACAACCCCGAGGAGTTCTTCTCCGCGTATGACCAGACGCGCGACCTCACGATGATGGCGCAGGAAGCGATCGAGTTCGATCTCTACTACCGCTGCTACGTCCTCGGCCGCGAGCGCGTGCGCATCATGGCCTACGACCCGAAGGCGCCGTTCCACGAGCGCTACGTGAAGAATCCGCCGCCGATGGTGCCGTCGTTCGAGGCGCGCATCCGCCGTGACGCGCTCGCGCTCTGCGAGGCCCTCGGCTACGACATGAACACCGTGGAGTTCGCCGTGCGCGGCGGCATTCCCTACGCGATCGACTTCATGAACTGCGCTCCCGACGCGGACGTGAGCTCGGTCGGCCAGGAGAATTTCGACTGGATGGTCGAGAACATGGCCGAGGTGCTGATCGAGATGGTGCGGGGGGAGAAAAAGTTCGAGCTGACCGGCAACTGGCCGCAGGTGATGGACGTCAGGAAGGACGTCGGCACGCCTGTGGCTTAAGATTCCGCCATGCCGTCACAACCGAGCTTCACCCTCGGGATCGAAGAAGAGTTTCAGGTCATCGATCCGGAGACGCGCGAGCTGAAGTCCCACATCTCCGAGCTCTTCGCCGAAGGAGAGAAGCGCCTCAAAGACGAGATCAAGCGCGAGATGCACGACGCGGTGATCGAGGTCGGGACGCCGATCTGCCGCAACATCGAAGAGGCCCGCCGCGAGATCACGCGTTTGCGCCGCGAGATCATCACGCTCACGCGCGAGAACGACCTGTGCATCGGCGCCGCGGGCACGCATCCCATCTCGCACTGGGCCAGCGTGCCCATCACGCCGCACGCGCGCTACGACCAGATCGTGTACGAGCTGCAGATGCTGGCGCGCGCGAACCTCATCTTCGGACTGCACGTGCACGTCGCGGTCGAAGAGCCCGAGACGCGCATCCAGATCATGAACGCGGTGCGCTACTTCCTGCCGCACATCTTCGCGCTCTCGGTGAACTCGCCGTTCTGGTGCGCGCAGAACACGGGCTGGAAGTCGTATCGCGCCAAAGTGTTCGAGCGCTTCCCGCGCACCGGCCTGCCCGATCACTTCGACCGCCTCAGCGACTTCGATGCGTACGTGCAGACGCTGATCAACACGAACACCATCGACAACGCGAAAAAGATCTGGTGGGACGTGCGTCCGCATCCGTTCTTCCCCACGCTCGAGTACCGCATCTGCGACGTGCCCCTGCGCATCGATGAGGTGATGTGCCTGGCCGCGCTGTTCCAGGCGCTGACGGTGAAGCTGTACCGCATCTACAAAAAGAACATGGCCTGGCGGCACTACCGGCGCGTGCTGCTGACCGAGAACAAGGCGCGCGCGGCGCGATTCGGTACCGAGGGGAAGCTGATCGACTTCGGGAAGGGCGTGGAGGTGCCGTACACCGAGCTGCTCGACGAGCTGCTCGAATTCGTCGACGACGTCGTCGACGAGCTGGGGTCGCGCAAGGAAGTCGAGTACGCGCGGCACATCGTCAAGCACGGCACCGGCGCGGACCGGCAGCTGGCGGCCTTCGCAAAGCGCGGCGATCTGAAGGACGTGGTGGATTACATCATCGAGGAGACACGCGCCGGCGTCGTTTGATGAAACGCTACGACATCCACAATCCGCCGGACTTTTTCGAGTTCGTGCGCGTCAACGGCAGCGTGCCCGCGGAGAGCGCGGACCGCATCGACGTGGCCCTCCTGGACATGAACCATCTCTGGCCGAACCTCGGCCATGACTCGCTCGTGCACATCGTGCTGGAGACCGCCGAGTCGCTGCGCGAGGAGCTCGGCGGCCGCAAAGTGCGAGTCGTTTCGTTCGACGTGCGCTATCGCGATCAGGTGCCCGAGCCCGGACGCTTCCGCATTCACATCGGCACCGGCGGTCCCGGTCATCTCGACCCGCGGCTGAATGACGGAGCGTCGGAGTGGAGTCAGGGCGTCGACGAAACGGGACAATGGGAGAAGCCGCTCTTTCATTTGTTCGACCAGATTCTCGGCGACGAGTCCGCGTCGATGGTGGGGGTGTGCCACTCGTTCGGCCTCGTGTGCCGCTGGAGCGGCATCGCCAGGCCGGTGCTGCGCACGGAGAAGAGCAGCGGTCTGCGCATCAATCGCCTCTCGCGCGAGGCCATGCGGCATCCGTGGTTCGAGCAGTTCGCGGGCGAGCTTCCCGATCATCAGCATTTTCACGTCGTCGACAACCGCCTCTTCGATCTCATCCTCGAAGACGCGGGAAAGGCCATGCCGCTGGCATTCGAGGCTGCGGGCAGCAGCGCGCTGACGATGGTCGAGCTGGCGCGCGACGCGTCCGGCACCATGCCGCGCTTTCTCGCGTTCAACCATCATCCCGAGATCGTCGACCGCGAGCACGTGCTGAAGGTGCTCGACGAAAAGAAGGCCCACGGCGAAGTCGATCAGCAGTGGTACGACGAGCGCGTGACCACGATGATGGAGCTGTTCGGCGAGAAGGAGCGCCTGAGCCGGCTCACGTCCGCCTACACGCTCTTCGAGCCGCTGCGCTTTCATCTGCGACGGCAGCTCTGATGATTCTCATCGCCACGCAGGGCTGGAACTACGCGGCGTGGGTCGGACCGTTTTACCCGCACGGCACGCGCGCGCAGGAGTTTCTGCCCATCTACGCCCGCGCGTTTCGCGGCGTGGAAGTGGACTCGACGTTCTACGCCATCCCCGACGCGCGCACCGTGCGCAACTGGGCCGAGCGCACGCCGGCGGATTTCATCTTCGCGCTGAAGATGCCGAGGGAGATCACGCACGAGCTGCGACTGGCGAATGCGGACGCGCCGCTCCACGAGTTTCTCGATCGCGCCCGCGAGCTCGAGTCACGCCTCGGGCCGATTCTCTTGCAGATGGGCCCCGACTTCGGCGTCGATGAGTTCGCGGCGCTGCGCGACTTCCTCCCGCAACTGCCGCGCGACCTGCAGTTCGCGGTCGAGGTGCGCCAGCGCAGCTGGCTGCGCGCGATGAACGACCTGCTCGCGCTGCTGCAGGATCACGGCATCGCGCTGGCGGTAAGCGACGGACGCTGGTTCCCGCGCGAGAAGATGATGGAGCTGGCGGAGATCGAGGCCGCGGACTTTATGTACGTGCGCTGGATGGGACCGGATCGCGAGATCACCGACTACTCGCGCTTGCAGTTCGATCGCTCGGAGGAGATCCGCGCGTGGGCGGAGGTCTTGAAGAAGGTCGCGCACACGCGCGACGTGTACGGCTTCTTCAACAATCACTTCGCCGGACACAGCCCCGCGAACGCGCGGGAGATGCAGGGATTGCTGGGACAGAAGGTGGTCGATCCGGAAACGTTCGGGGGACAGCGCTCGCTGTTCTGACCGCAAGTGTCATCCTGAGAGCGTGTGAAAAAATCGCCCGTAACGGTTTCGTCGATTTTCTGGGGGTAGCTCGATGCTTCGCGGCATTGAGATCGTCGATTCCAGGGCCGTTTCCGGGCGCCACTTTTCGCCGCAAAGTGGTTGTTGGCGTTGCCGCAACGAAAAATTGAT
>DATLBM010000240.1:0-2446 GCA_035526885.1 Thermoanaerobaculia bacterium
GACGCGATCGAAGTTCATGGGCGTGGAGCTCGATGGAAAAGTTCTCGGCATCATCGGCCTGGGACGCATCGGAACGCGCATCACGCAGCGCGCGCGCGGCTTCAACATGCGCGTCATCGCGTACGACCCGTACGTCAACGATGATGTGTTCCAGCGCGTCGGGGCCGCGCGCGTCACGCTCGATCAACTGCTCGCGCAGGCGGACTTCATCACGGTGCACACGCCGCTCACCGACGAAACGCGCGGCCTCCTCGGGCGCGACGAGATCGCGAAAATGAAGGACGGCGTGATCGTCCTGAACATCGCGCGCGGCGGGATCTACGCAGAGCAGGCGCTGGCCGATGCGCTGAACAGCGGCAAGATCGCCGGCGCCGCAATCGACGTGTACGAAGACGAGCCTCCCGGCAAGGATCATCCGCTGCTGAACGCGAAGAACATCATCCTCTCGCCGCACATCGGCGCGAACACGATCGAGGCGCAGGATCGCGTGGCCGTGCAGACGGCGGAGATGGTCATCGAGGCATTGCGCGGATCGATCTTCGTCTCCGCGGTGAATCTGCCGTTCCAGGGCGACGCCGACGCGGACGCCGCGCCGCTCATCAACCTCGCCGAGAAACTGGGCTCACTCGCATCGCAGCTGTTGAACGGTCCCGTGAACCGCGCGGCCATCGAGCTGTGGGGCGTGAGCGAGCGGCTGACGAAGATTCTCTCCGTCGCATCGTTGAAAGGATTGCTGACCGCGCATCTCGCGGAGTCGGTGAACTTCGTGAACGCGGAGCAGATCGCCGCAACGCGCGGCATCGCCATCAGCTCGACGCCGCATCCTGTGCCTCGCGACTACGCGAACATGATCACGTTCCGCGCGTCGACGCCGACCGAGGAGGCGTGTGTGTCGGGCACGGTGTTCCACGAGAAGAACCAGCGCGTGGTGTCGCTCAACAACTTCCGCGTGGAGTTCGAACCGAAGGGCGACATCCTCTACATCCTCAACAGAGACGTCCCCGGCGTAGTCGGCCGCGTCGGTACGATCCTCGGCGATCACGGCGTGAACATCGCCGAGTACAACCTGGCCCGCAACGCCAGCGGCGGCACGGCCATGGCGGTGGTGACGATCGACTCGCCGCTCACTCCGGACGCGCAGACCGCGCTGCGCGTCAATCCGGCCATCAAAGAAGTGCGCCAGCTCAAGTTATAGGCCGGCACGGCCGGCAGCCGGTTGCCCAGGGCTCGGGCATGGTCGTCGCGCAACGCGACGCCTCGCGTAATACCATTCGCAACGTGCACTACCGGAAGCTGGGCAACACCGGCATCACCGTCTCCGAGATCGGTTTCGGCGGCTGGGCGATCGGCGGCGCGGCCGACGCGGGCGGCACGCCGCTCGGTTGGGGACGCACGAGCGACGACGAGTCGCTGGCCGCGATCCGACGCGCGCGCGAGCTCGGCGTTACGTTCTTCGACACCGCCGACTCCTACGGTTTCGGCCGCAGCGAGTCGCTGCTGGGCATCGTGCTCTCGCGGCGTCGCGAAGACGTGGTCATCGCCACCAAGGTCGGCGTCGTGCGCGATCTCGAAAACCGCGCGCGCAAGGACTTCTCCCGCGCGCACATCTCGCACGCCGTCGACGGCTCGCTGAAGCGTCTGCGCACGGACTACATCGACCTCTATCAACTGCACAACCCCACGGTCGACGAGTTGCGCCGCGACGACATTCACGAAGCGATGGATCGCCTCCAGGAAGTCGGCAAGATCCGCTTCTGGGGCGTGTCCATCACCACGCCCGATGAAGGCGTCGAGATCATTCGCAACGGCTGGGGCTACACGCTGCAGGTGCTCTACAACGTTCTCAACCAGGCGCCGGCGGACGAGCTGTTTCCGCTGGCGAAGGAGAAAGGCTACGGCATCATCGCGCGCGTGCCCCTGGCCTCGGGACTGCTGAGCGGGAAGTTCCGCACGGACACGGTCTTCGCGAAAGACGACGTGCGCCAGAACTTCCTCACGCCGCGGCGACTCGAGGAAGTGATGCCGCGCGTCGACGAGGCGAAGTCGATCATCGGCGGTACCGCGCGCTCACTGGCCGAGGGCGCGCTGCGCTTCACGCTGGCACACGACGCCGTGTCGACGGTGATCCCCGGCGCGAAGAACGTGCGCCAGGTGGAGATGAACGCATCCGCGGATGAAGTGCGCATCCCGCAGGAGATCGTCGACAAACTGCGCGCGCGGCTGGGCGGGTACAACTTCTACCACCGCCACGGCATCCGGATCTAAATCCGCGCCGCGCGCGCTTCGAAGAGAAAGCGCCGGGCGCGGGATGACGAGCCGCGGCGGAAGTGTTTCACCTCTGCTATGCCCTCTCGCACCATTTCCATCCGCGGCGCGCGGACGCACAACCTGAAGAACGTCACGGTGGACGTCCCGCAGCGGCAGCTCACGGTCGTGACCGGTCCGT
>DATLBM010000241.1:0-4303 GCA_035526885.1 Thermoanaerobaculia bacterium
CTTCGCCGCCTGTTCCTGGATGTAGCCGATGGCGCGGTCGAGCTGCGGATCGCGTCCGGCCAGGAGCGCCGCCGGATCCTGCTCCACTTCGATGTCCGGGACGACGCCGCGGCCTTCGATGATCCAGCCGTCGGTCGGCGACCACGCGCCGTAGTTCGGAATGAAGATCGCGCCTCCGTCGACCAGCGGATAGCCGTTGCCGCTGCCGACTTCCCCACCCCATGACCGCGCGCCGACCACCGGCCCGAGCTTCATCCTCTGAAACGCGTCGCAGAACTCCTCGGCATTCGAGTAGCTCTGGTCATCGCACATGGCCACGCGATAGCCCGGCGTGGCCCAGCTCGCGCGCGTCCACGATGCGCCGTAGCGCGGCTTGAACCACGTGTGCGGCTTGTCCGCGATCTGCGCCAGCAGATTTGCGCTGATCCAGCCGCCGCCGTTGTTGCGCACGTCGAGAATCACGCCGTCGGAATCGGGGATGTCCGGGTAGTACTGCTTCGCGAACTCCTCCAGGCCGCGGTCGCCCATGTTCGGCATGTGCACGTACACGACCTTCGCGCCGCCGTGCGTGCGCACGTACTCGCGCCGGCCCGCAACCCAATCGTAGTAACGAAGGCGTCCCTCGTTGCGCCTCGGCCGCACCAGCACGACGCGCACCGGCTCGCCGCTGGCCGCTTTGCTCACGCCGATGGGCACGAGGCGATCCGCGGATCCGACGAGCATCGACTCGACGGGACGATCGGTGCTGACCGGACGTCCGTCGATCGACACGATCACGTCGCCCGCTTTCACTTCCACGCCCGGCGCAAGCAGCGGCGAGCGGTTCTCGAGATCGTAGGGATCGCCGGGCAGAATGCGCGCGATGCGCCACGCCTTGCCGCTGGGATCGGGCTCGAAGTCCGCGCCGAGGCGGCCGGTTTCGAGAGTGGTCGCGTGCGTGACGTCGCCGCCGCCGACGTAGCTGTGTCCCGTGTTCAATTCGGCGATGAGATCGCCGAGGATGATGTTCAGTTCGGAGCGGTCTCCGATGTTTGCGAGTTGCGCCTCGTACTTTTTCTTCGCCGCGGGCCAGTCGGCGCCGCGCATCGCGGGGTCGTAGAAGAAGTCGCGCGCGATGCGCCACGTCTCGTCGAACATCTGCTTCCACTCGCTCGGCGGATCGACGGCCAGGAGCACGCGGTCGAGCGAGATCGCATCCGCGTCCTTGAGCGGCGCCGCGTCGCTGGCGCCGACCGAGAGATCGTTACCGCTGCGCACGAGCACCTTCTTGCCGTCGGCGGAGACGTCGAACGAAGTCATCTTCTCGACGACCGTGACCAGTTCGGGCTTGCGCGGATCTTTCAGCGGCAGTGCGCGCAACTGCAGCCGCGGCGCGTTCCCCGGCCCCGACGTCGAAGCCTCGGTATCGACCGCGAGCAGCAGCCGATCCTCGAGCGCGGCGATGGAGACGTAACGATCGCCCGGCACCGGCACGTCGGCAATGCGATCCGTGATGCCTTCCAGATCGATCTTCACCTCGGGAAGCGCCGGCGCGGCATCGCTCTTCTTGTCGCTCTTCTTCGCCTCGTCCTTTTTCGCTTCTTCCTTCTTGGCCTCCGCGATGCCTTCCTCGTCGTCGAGCTTGAGGAACGGCGACTTCGTGCCGGCAGCGAGCGAGATCACGGAAACGCGGCTGGTCTTGTCGAAGCCGATGTTCTGATTCGGCGACGAATACGCCGGATGCAGCTCGCGGCGCGAGAGGAAGTAAAGGTACTTGCCCGACGTGTCGAAGGCCGGCGAAAACGAATCCATCGACGGAGAGGTGATCCGTGTCTTCGTTCCTTTGGCGACGTCGTACAACCAGATCGTCTGATACCAGGTCGGCTCGAGGAACGCGTACGTGAGCCACTTCCCGTCGGGGCTGAATCGATACGAATCGACGAGCGCGTCGTACGAGCCGCCGCGGTCCGCCTGCGCGACGACCGTCGTCCTGCCGCTGTCGACGTCGACGAGGAGCACGCGCATCTCGCGATCGCTGGTGACGATGCGCTTGCCGTCCGGCGACCACACGATCATCCCCAGCGGTCCGACGTGATCCTTCGTCACCTGGCGCGCGGCCGCACCGCCCGATGCAGGCGCGAGCCAGACCTGCTCCTCGCCGGAGCGATCGGAGACGAACGCGATCCATTTGCCGTCGCGCGACCATGCCGGATACTGCGCGCGCGCTCCGGGCGCAGCCTCGACGACGCTCCACGCGCCCTGACCCGCGGGCAGCGAGACGATCTGTCCGCGCGCCTCGACGAGCACGCGCTTCCCGGCCGGACCGATGGCGGCGCGCTGCAATTGATCTTTCGCGGCAACGCGGCGCAAGCGCGCGTGAATGCGATCGGAGGTCAGACGAATCGGCAGCGTGGAAACCGCACCCGTCGCCGGATCGAAGAGACCGATTCCGTTGCCGTGCTCGAACACCACCCGCTTGCCGTCCGAGGAGGGATAGAGCAGATCGTAATCGGCGAAGTTCGTGACCGCTGTGGCTTTTCCGCTGTCGACGTCGATGCGATAGAGATTCGACGTGCCGGTGCGATCCGAGGCGGCGTACAACTGTCCATTGGCCCACAGCGGCGTGGTCTCGATCGACGGCTCGGTGGTGAGGCGGCGGAACGCGTGCGTGTTGAGATCGGCGAGCCAGACATCGTCGGCCTGCCCGCCGCGATAGCGCTTCCAGTGCTGCCATTCCGCGCTGATGGGCACGAACGCGACGCGCTGTCCCGCGGCGTCGACGGCAGCGTGCTCCGCGCGCGGCACCGGCAGCAGCTTCGGCAGACCGCCGGTCGCGGCGATGCTCCACAGGCGGTTGTGCCATTCGCCGTTCAGGCGGCGCGAGCGAAAGATGATGCTCTTCCCATCCGCGCTCCACGCGACGGGACGCACGTTGCGATCGTTGTCCCACGTCAAGCGCTGCGGCGATCCGCCATCGCGACCGACGACATACAGATCCGGCCCGCCGTCGTATTCGCCGGCGAACGCGATCTGGGTTCCGTCCGGCGAGAAGAGCGGACTGGTCTCCGTCCCCTCATGCGTCGTCAACCGCCGCGCCTCGCCGTTCGCCAGCGACGCGATCCATAAGTCGCCTTCGGCCGTGAACGCGACGCTGTCGCCGTGAATGGCAGGCCGCCGGAGAAACGGCTCGGCAGCGTTTGTCGACAAAGCCAGCGCGAACAGGACCACCGCGAGTTTTGCGTGCATTGGTAGATCCTGTTAGTCCTTTCGCAGAATTGCAATCGGAGGCACAAGACCCCCTTTCAAACCGTGCTTGCGGATTTCCCGCACACGGCTTACCGGTGGTCTCTCGAGAAGCGACATTACGCAACCTCCGGGTATTGAATGGTTCCGTGCAGGCGATGGAGCCCTAAGCCGTAGAAGTAGTCCCGCGTCAATCGCTCAGCTTCGCCCGGCCGCAGATGACGCCCTTTGCGTTTGATGCGCAGGGCTCGCAGCCGCCGGTGGACGTACTGATCGATGTCCGTGAACTGGTATGATGCGTTGCCCGTGCGGAAGTAGTTGCCCCATCCTCGCAGCACCGGATTGAGATTCGCGATCACCTCGCGAACGTCATCGTGACACCGCGACTTTGGAGTCAGCTCCTTCACCCGCTGCCGCACTCGCTTCATGCTGCGTTGCGACGGGCCGCGCTGGAGAAAGTACACACGTCTGCGCTGCTTCTCCCAGATCGGACCGCTCAGCCGCTTCCGCAAGTGACAACCGAGAAAGTCGAACCCCTCTTTACCCCACGAGAGATCCACTCGCCTCGTTTTGTCCGGGTGGAGCTCGAGTTTGAGCCGCTCGAGGATGATCTTCACCCTTCGTTCGGCTTCCTCGCACTCCTTCGCCGTGCGACACATCACCACGAAGTCGTCCGCGTAGCGCACCAGTACGCCCAGATGCGCACATTGCCGCCTCCAGACGCTGTCGAGATAGTTCAGATAGATGTTCGACAGCAGCGGCGAGATCACTCCGCCCTGCGGGACTCCCGCAAGCGTCGTGCTCTCTCGTCCATCGTCCATCACCTTTGCCCTCAACCACTGCCGCACTAACCTCAGCACCCTTCGGTCGCTTACTCTTCGCTCGATCCGCTTCATCAGCACCTTGTGATCAAGACTGCCGAAAAAGTCACGGATGTCCGCGTCAAGCACATGGTTGTGCGCGGTCTTCCGCAGCACTTCCAACGCACCGGTGGCTCCACGGCCGGGTCGGAACCCGTGCGAGCTGTCTGCAAAGTCGCTCTCGAAGATCGGCTCCAGAACCAGCTTCGCCGCCGCTTGCA
>DATLBM010000242.1:0-16788 GCA_035526885.1 Thermoanaerobaculia bacterium
GGCCCGGCCGGCAGCGCTGATTGGCCTAGCCAGGACGCACGGCAGGCGCGCTGAACGCCGCTCTCGGCAGCCGCACGCGGTGTCGAAAGCGCTGCCGGCCGTGCCGGCCCGCCGGAGGCGCCCTCGTCGTCCCCAGCGTCAGCGCGACAGCCGGCGCGCCGCGTCCGCGGGATCGATGATCTCGACGAACGTGCCCGTGCCGAGCTCCAGTCCGGCCAGCGCGGCCAGGCGCGGCACGACGTCGACGTAGCAGTGAGCCTCGCCGCGGCGCGGGAAGTTGATGAACATCCAGTTGTAGTCGGAGAACGCTGTCCGCGACACGTCGGCCAGGAGCATGGCGAGGTCGCGCAGCTCGTCATCGTCGAATGACGCGAGATCGCACACGTGCCGCTTCGGCACGATCCACTGCTGATACGCGAACGACGACGCGTGCGGCGCGATCCATCGCAGCGTGTCCGTCTCGCGGATGACGTGTCCTTCGGGATCGCACAGCGGACAGCGCGACGCGAATCCGCGCAGCTCCCGCTCGATGCGCGGAGGCGTGAACGGCAACGGAATGAGCTGCGAGTGCACGTGCGGAATCGACGCGCCGGCGCGCGCGCCCTCGTTCTTGAAGAGCGCGACGTACTCCGCGTCGCCATGCGCGCGGTAGCGATCCGCGTACATCCGCACCGCGTCCTCGGCATGATCGTGAAACGCGCCGTCGTGCCGCGGCGACTCGACGATCACTTCCGATCCCGCGGTGGGCGGATACTTGTTCGGGAACGCGCGCACGCGCCACGGGTCGTCAACTGATTCGCCAAGGCGCGCGATCTCCGCAGGCGTATCGCTCTCGTTGCCCGCGCAGAACGGGCATCGCTCCGCGGACGCATCGCCGAATGCGCTTCGCCGCGCGGCGCGCTCCGGCACGAAGAGGATGCGCTCGCCGCTCAGCGGGTGTTTCCGGAAATCCACCGCCGGATCGTACAATCAGACATGCCCGAAACGATCGACGCCCCGACGGCGCAGGCCGCGATGACCACCGCTCCGCTCAACAAATGGCAGAAGCGGGTCGTGCTGATGCTGGCCGTCATCTTCGCCCTCATCCCGTTCGCCTTCATCGGCGACCTGCAGATCCAGGGCGTGCACCTCAGCGATCTCGATGCGAGCGGATTCTTTTTCTCCCTGGGCATCCTGCCCGGCGCGCTGGGCATCGTCTATCACGTGCTGCTCGCGAACTCGCGGCGCACGCAGGGACGCGAGCTGCTCGAGCAGTACTACGCGTTTCGCGCGACGCGCGACAACGCGCGGCAGCAGGATCGCACCGCGGTAGCGGTCGACGATTCGAGCTCCGATCCTCTGGGCGCCATCGCGGCGTCGCTGTTTCTCACAGGCATCTTTCTGTTGATCGCGGTCTTCGCGGGATACGAGGCCACCGAGCAGCGCGGCGTTGCAGCCAACGGCGTGCAGGGCATGATGTACGCCGGCCTCGGCGCGTACGTCGCGGTGCTGTACTACATGGTGGCGCGGCTCTATGCGAACGCGTTGTCGTCGCGATTCCTCATGACCAGCGCGCTGCGCTCCGCATCGGCCGTGGCGTTGGGATGGGTGTTCGGCATCGTCGGCGTGACTGCATTCGCGGGCGTTCCGAAAGGCGTCGCGGACACGAGCTCCTCGGGCGCACTGGCCGCGAACGCGGTGCTTTTCCTGGTCGGACTGTTTCACAACATGGCCATCGACTCGCTGCGCCGCCGCGCCAGCAAGTTGTTCGGCAATGAGTCGCTGGCCGCGGCCGATCTGCCGCTGACCAGCGTCGAAGGCATCGACGACACCACCGCCGAACTGCTCGCCGAGCACGGCGTGTCGACGATTCAGCATCTGGCCACCAGCGAGCCGGGCGATCTGTGCGATCGCACGATTCTGCCGCTGGACCGCGTCGTCGACTGGATGGATCAGGCGCTGCTGATGCGCTATCTGAAGGGCGGTATCACGGTGTCGCGCACCTTGGGCATCCGCGCGGCCACGGACCTCTGCATGGTTCACTTCCGCAACGATTCCTCGCTCCTCGGCAGTCTTGCCGAGAAGACGGCTCTGCCGGCGGCGGCCATAGAGCACATCGCGGTCGAACTGCGCGGCGATTACATGGTCGGGCTGGTGTACGAGATCGAGCAGGGAAAACCGTTCCCGGCGGCGATGACGGCCCCGACGCCAATTTCGCCGACGACCACGCCCACGGTCCCGATCCGCGCGGAAGCAATGGCGTCCGCCGTGACGGCACCGGTGGCGTCACCGCCCTCGATGCAGGCGTGACGCGATCGCGAACCTCTGCGCGATGCCGAGGAGCGCGAAGGCGAGAAGAAGGAGCGACATCCATTCGGCGATGAGCAGCCCGCCCGGCGCGAGCTGCTCCCATCCGTTGCTGAAGAGAATGTACGAGACGATGGGGAAGAGGATCATCCCCAGCACGAACTCGCCGCGCCCGACGGATTCGTAATCGCGCTCACGCCACGTGGCTTCGATCTGCGTGCCGATGTAGCCGTTGAGCATGACCGCGAGGAGGACGCTCATGGCGATCTCCACGCGCACGCCGTTCCCGAGCAGCCACCCGCACACGATCAACAGGTCGCTGACGCGATCGCAGAAGTGATCGAGGAAATCCCCGAACGCGGACGTCTTCTCCTGCACGCGCGCCACGACGCCATCGAACGCATCGGCCATCCCTCCGGCGGCGACAAACCCGAGCGCAATCAGGAACCGCCGTTCGTAGAACAGCCACGCGGCCACGGCGTTCAGCGCCAGCGCCACGAGCGTGACGCCGTTCGGCGAGAGCGGACACCGCCGCGCGAGCGGCGCGAGCCAGCGATGGAGGCGGTCGCGCCACGGGTTCACACGGTGGATCTTACACACTTGCATGTGTAAGATCATCAACATGCCTACGAATCTTGCCATCGACGACGAGCTTCTGGAAGAAGCGCAGAAAGTCGGCGGACATCGCACCAAAAAGGCGACGGTCACGGAAGCGCTGCATGAGTACATCCAGCACCGGAAGCAGGTCAGGATGCTCGAGCTTTTCGGCACCATCGACTTCGACCCGAAGTACGACTACAAGAGACAGCGTCGCCGGAAATGAAGGTCCTCGTCGACACGGTGATCTGGTCTGTCGCGCTGCGTCGCAGAAGACCGCCGGAGAACAGGCCGTTGGTGGAGGAGCTCGCGGCGTTAGTGGAAGATCAACGTGCCGCGATCATCGGTCCCATTCGACAGGAACTGCTGTCCGGCGTCCGCGAGCCCGCGCATTACCAAGCCTTGCGTGATCACCTTCGCGCGTTTCCCGACGTGGAAATCATCAGCGCCGACTACGAGGAAGCCGCGGCGTTTTTCAACCGCTGCCGGAGCAGGGGTGTTCAGGGTTCGAACACCGATTTTCTGATCTGCGCCGTGGCCGCACGCAACGACTTCGCAGTCTTTACCGCCGACGAAGACTTTGCGAGGTTCGCGAAGATTCTTCCGCTGACCCTCCATCGCCCTAGTAAATGATCACCTCATCGCCGACGTTGGCCATCGCGTACAGCCGGGCGATGTCCTCGTTGGCCAGTCGCACGCAGCCGTGCGACACGCTCTGGCCGAGCAGCGCGACCGCTTGCGTGCCGTGCAAGGCGTAGCCGTCGCCGAGGTTGAGGCGGTTGGTGCCGAGGACGTCGGGGAATTGGCGGGCGCGCGTGCCGACGGGGGGAATCACCACCGCGCCACCGCGCACGAGCACTTGTCCCGGCTCGACCGGCACGCCGTTCGAGTAGACGTCGTGACCGCTGACGTAGAGATCGCCGATCGGCTTGCCGTAGTCGAGACGCACGACGTCCAGGCCTTCCTTGCGCGCTTCCTCGATGTAGTGCCAGTCCGGCGGGACCCACATCGGATTCTCTTCCTTCGACTTGATGCGGAAGCGGCCGATGGGCGTGCGGAAGACCATCGTCTGGCCGTTCGCGCGCAGCGTTTCGTTCTTGCCCGTGGAGCACACGGCGTCGAACACGAGCTGTCCGTTGCGGCGCGCGTAGACGTGGTTCTCCTGCGTCGAGACCGTGATCACGAAGTTCGAGTCCTGCAGGTCGCTGATGGCGTGTTCCGTCGACGCCACCTCGGATTGCAGTGACGCCACTTTCGTCGACGACTGCGACATCGCGTTCTGCAGCGCCTGGACCTGCTGCTGGATCTGATGCTGGATGGCGCGATCCACGGTCTCCACGCGAACGAGCTTGCGCGCGTCGGAGATCGTGATCGCTTCCGCCGCCCCGGCCCAGATCACGAGGCCGAGACCCAGCACCAGCAGCGCCCACGATCCCAGCAATCCAATCCATCTCGGCATCATCGGTCTCCTAGAAGATGTACACCGCGGTCTTGCCCGTATGAATGCGCGGCCAGATCGCGCGCATCATGTCCTCCGACACCATGTACGAGCCGGGCTTCGGTCCCTGCAGCGGACTGTCCGCGCCCGGCTGCGTGTGAATGGCATATCCATTCGGCAGGAACATCACGTACTTGCCCAATCCCTCGGGCACCACGCGTTGCTGTGCGGGAATGGGCTCGTTGCGCAGGGCGTACGCCCAACCCGGAACCGGCCACGCGTACGACACGAGCTTCGCCTCGACCGGGAACGCGCCCTTCAGCGGGATGAACGTCCAGCGTTTGTCCCCCGCGGCGATCTCCTTCGACTCGCCGATCTGCACATCGTCTTCGCGCAGGACCGTGTCGCCGTAGTAGAAGCGGATCTTGCGCGCCTTCGTGTCGATGGAGAGATAAAAGTCCTCCGACTTCAGCGACGCCAGAAACTTCGCGCGCCCGTCGAGCTCTTTCTGCAGTTGGCCGCGATTCAGATCGAGATCCGCGATCTCGCTCTTGAGCTTCTTCACATCCGCCGGCGTGCGCGCCTCCTCGGCGATCACGCTCGCGAACTGCTTCGACACCTGTTCGCGATGATGGCGCGCGTACACAATCCCGCCAATCCCGAGGATGAGCAGGAGCAGGTTCAGCCAGAGCGGCGGCCGTGGAAACGACCGCCGGTCCGTACCGTCAACCCTGCCTTGATGGCGACGTTCCGGCATTTCCGGCGGAACCTATCGCGAGGGACGTGCCAAGCTGCGCATTACGCCGCGACAGTCCTTCCAACATTCAGCAAACGCAGGAGGGCCAGCAAAGCGAGCGCAGCGCCGAACGTGCAGACGATCGTCGCGCCGGTCGGCAGGTCGTACTGGAACGACAGGAACACGCCGGCCGCGCTGACGACCGCGCCCGTGACCCAGCCGAACGCGAGACGCGTTCCCACACGCCGCGCGAACAGCATCGCCGCGACCGACGGCACGATCAGGTACGAGAACACGAGCAGCACGCCCGCGATCGCCACGGACGACGTCACGACGAACCCGAACGACGTGTAGAAGAGAAAGTCCCACAGCCGCACGTTCGGGATTTCCCGGCCCATCGAGATGGCCAGGAACTTCGAGCGGAAGATCCAGTGGAACAGGCCGACCAGCGAATAGACGATGGCCGTCTTGATGACCGTCGCCCACGACACGGTGAGGATGTTGCCGACGAGCATGTCTTTCAAATGCTCGGTCCCTTCGGGCGCTTTGCTCATGGCCAGAATCGCCGCCGCCGCGCACACCGCGTACACGATGCCGATGATGGCCTCCTGCGGGATGCGCGTCTGCGCGTGATGCGGCTGGCGCGTGATGGCGAAGACCGCCGCGCCGGCCACGGTGAATCCGAGGGACCAGAAGTAGGTCACGGGATCGTGGAGATCGTGGCCGGCGAGATAGGCCATGGTCGTGCCCAGGGCCGCGATCTGCGCGAGCGAGAGGTCGACGAAGATGACCCCCCGCTCGACGACGTGCAGCCCGAGGTAGGCGTGAATGCCGGTCAGGATCAGACCGGCGACGAACGGCACCGCGAGAAAGGCAAGAACGTCCATATCTTTACTTTTTCAGCGCCGCCACGAGCGCGTTCACGTTGGTGTCGAGCAGCGAGAAGTAGTCGTCGGTGCCGCTCTTCGCGCCGCCTACGGACGGATAGAGCACGACCAGCGTCGCGCCGGTGCGCTCGGCGATCGACTGCGGCGTCTTCGAATCGAAGTACGGCTCCATGGCGATCACTTTCACCTTCTGCTCTTTGATCTTGTTGATGAGCGCGAACGTGTGCGAAGGCGACGGCGGCACGCCCGGCTTCGGCTCGACGTAGTCGACCACGTTCAGGCCGTAGCGGCGCATGAAGTTCGGCCAGGAGTTGTGGTACGTGACGATCTTCGCGCCCTTGAACGGCGCCAGCGCGGCGGTCCAGCGCTTGTTGGCGTCGTTGATCTTCACTTTGAAGTCGTTGAGGCGCTTCTGAAAGTACGCCGCGTTCGCGGGCTGCAGCTCTTCGAGCTTGCGCTCGACCTGGATGGCGATGCGCACCGCGTTGCCCGGATCCAGCCAGTAGTGCGGATTGCCCTGCGGATGCACGTCGCCCATGGAGCGGTTCACCGCGCCGGTGGGACGATCGAGGATCTCCACGCCCCGCGACAGGTCGAGGTAGCCGGGCGAGCCCTGATGAATTTTCGCGTTGCGGCTCTGATCGACGAGCGGCGGAAGCCAGCCGATCTCGAGCTCGAGGCCGATCACTTCGAGCAGATCGGCGTTCTTCAGCAGCAGCAGGAACGACGGCTTGGGCTCGACGAAGTGCGGGTCCTGATAGCCGCGCGCCACGGAGGTGACGGTGACGAAGTCGCCGCCGATCGCCTGGGTGATGGAGGCCAGATCGGAGGTGGTGGTGACGACGTTGAGCTTCGCGGCGAAGGCATTCGTCGCGAGCGTGGTCAGTGCGAGTGCAAGGAAGATTTTTTTCATGATTTAGAAGGTGTGCGCGCCATGCGCGCCGATCGAGAATTGCAGTTGGAGCAGCAGCTCGTTGAAGGAAGGTCCGATGCCGAGGGTGGTGCGGCGGAACTGTCCGCGCATCTGGCTGAACTCGGACGGCCAGAAGGTGAGGGTGGCGGAGTAGGCGTGATCGGTGCCGCCTTCGAAAGCATCGGCGGCGTCGACGCGCACGCCGGTGTACCAGCGCTGCGCGAACTGATAATCGGCCGAGGCGTACCAGCCGTACAGCGTGCCGAAGTCGCTGCGCTCGTCGGCGAGACCTTCGAAGCGCGCGATGAAGGAGTTGTAGATGGAGCGCGAGAGCGGCTTCCACCGATACGTGATGTCGACGCCGGCCAGTCGATTGTGCCCCCCCTCGGGCACCGTGCCGCGCGCGTAGCTGGTGCCGGCCTCGATGTTGGAGTTCTCGCCGAGGTCGCGGAAGAACTTCAGGTGCGCGTTGTAGAAAAGGTCATTGTCGGCCTGGCGGGCGAAGACATTCTCGACGTCGCCGCTGTACACCTCGCCCGTGGCTTCGATGAACGCGCCGAAGGGATTGGGGATGTCCTTGCTCACGGAGACGCCGACGTCGGCCGCGCCTTCTTCGCCGAGGAAGCGCGTGAGCATGAGCGGCTGGTCGACCCACGGACGCTGATGCGCGTGCCACGTGTTGGCCTTGCCGAAGGTCGCCTTGGTCTTGCCGGCCTTCGCGGTCAGCCCCCACGGCAACGTCACGAACTGCGCGTACGCCTCTTCGACGTCGATGCCTTCTTCCGGCGAGACGGCCAGGAAGAAGTACCCCTTTGCGTAAGGATCGATGAACGCCTGTGCGGCGAGCTCCACTTCGTCGACGGCGGCGGGTGCGCGGCCTTCCAGGTTGTCGCCGGCGTGGCCGGTGAAGTTTCCGATCACGGAGAGATCGGGATTGAGGGCCTTGGCCTGCGCGGCCGGGGCCGGAGCTTGCGCGGCGGCCGGCGTCGACGGCGCGTCGGTCGTGGCCACGTCGATCTTGGTGAGATCTTCACTCGGCGCCGTCTCCGGCTCCGCGGGGGTGGCGCCTTTCATCGAGTTGATCTCGGCGCGGATGGCTTCCGCCTGCCGCAGTAATTCGTCGAGCTTTTGCTCGAGCTGGGTGATGCGTTCGTCGCTCTGCTGCGCGGCGAGCGGCAGGGCGAGGATCATCAGAAAAACAATGAGGACCGGACGGCGTCCGTTCATGCTGACTCCTCCTGAAAATGCGTCGGGTGCGCGAAGCTCAGCCGAGGCGGGGAGGAGCGCGGCCGGTGCGCGTCACCGGAGCGGCCGACGCGATTGCAACGTCGGGCTCGACGATGAGCACGCCGACGAGGACGAGCACGGCGGCGGGAAGAGGGGAGTCGAGCGAAGTCCGGTCGGCACCAAACGCGCAAACCGAACAGGCGAGGGCCGGGCCACCAACCCCCTCGGGAATCAGGGAATGGTTATGAAGGGTGAGCTGGGCCGCAAGCACCACGGCCAGCAACACGATGGCAGCAACCCGGAGGCGGTGCATCATCACTGCGCAACGCATCATACGCCCTCGACTATGCCGCGTTCGTGTGTGGAATTTGTGTCGCCGGGCTCGGCTTTGACTCTGATCTAGGAGATTGACCAGATGGCAGAAACCAAAGCAGTACAGCAGCTCTCGGACGCCGACTTCGAACAGACCGTCAACGCCGGCAAGCCGGTGTTCGTCGACTTCTGGGCGCCGTGGTGCGGCCCCTGCCGCATCGTCGGCCCGCTCATCGAAGAGCTGGCTCCTTCGTATGAAGGCAAAGCCGTGATCGGCAAGCTGAACGTGGACGACAACCCGGTCGTGGCGCAGCGCTTCGGCGTGACCTCGATCCCGACCATGATGATGTTCAAGAACGGCAAGCTCGTGGACCGCATGGTCGGCGCGGCGCCGAAAGGCGCGCTGCAGAGCTTCATCGATCGGAACCTGTAAGGCGCTCGCGCCTTTCGCGCCCGCCTCGTTGTTTCGAAACGCCGGCCGCAGGCCGGCGTTTCTGTTCTACGGCGCCAGACCGTAATCGCCGCGGCACAGCGACTCCACTCCGTCCGCCCGCACCACAAACGTGTCCTCGATGCGCACGCCGAGCTCGCGGTCGGGAAAGTAGAGGCCGGGCTCGATGGTGAGCACGTCGCCTTCCTCGATCACGTCGTGCTGGAACAGGGAGAACGACGGCAGCTCGTGGATGTCGAGGCCGACGCCGTGTCCGAGGCCGTGCACGTAGCCTTCGAACGTCTTCGGATTCGAGCGTGAGGTTGCGTATCCCTTCGATTCGAAGAAATCGCACACGAGCGACTGATACGACGCCGCGGGCGTGCCGGGACGCATGGCATCGCGTGCGCGCTCGAATGCCTCCAGCACGTCGGCGTGAATGCGCGCGAGCTCCTCGGGGATCGGACCGATGCAGAACGTGCGCGTGAGATCGAAAAAGTAGCCGCTGGTCTTGTCCGCCGGAAAGATGTCCAGCACGAGAGGCACGGAACGGCGCAGCGGCGCGGAGGCATCGCCGCGGCTGTGCGGCACGCCGGCGTCGCGTCCCTGCGAGAGGATCGTCTCGTGATCTTCAATCATGTTCAGGCGCGCGATCTCCTGCGAGACGAACGTTTTCAGATCGCCGAGAGTCATCGCCCGGCCGCGCTCCGCTTCGTGGAGCAGCGCGCGGACGCCGTCCACCACTTGCTCGGTGCGCTCGCCCACGCTGCGAATGGCGTCGATCTCCCACGGCTCCTTGCGCTTGCGCGCGAGCTGGATGAGGTCTTCGCTGCGACCGCGATGCACGCGCCAGCCGCGCACTTCCAGCGATTCGATGATGCCGAGATAGAGGTGCACCGGGACGTTGCCGAACAGGGCGATGACGGGACCCGACCCGAGGGCGCGGAGCATGTTCGCGTAGAGCTCTTCGTAGTCGTCCGGGCGCGAGCTGAACTCGTGCGCCAGGCGCACTTCCAGGCCGGTGGCCAGCGCTTCCTCGCGCTCCATCGGGTACGTCACCAGCAGCGGCGCGCGTCCGCGCATCTTCACGGCGTACCCGCGCGTGACCTTCGCGCCGCGCGACAGCCATCGAAACGAGGCGTGCATGGACTCGTGCATCGGCACGATCACGGTGTCGATTCCGCGCTCGGCCATGCACCGTTCGAGGTCATCCAGCATAAAAGTTGCTGATCCTCGGCGCAGTATCGCCGATGAGTGTGCTGAAGTTCATGTCGTACAACATCCAGGGGCACGCCGCGCGGGGGCGTGACGACTTCATGCCGAAGCTGGCGGAAGTCATCGTCGCGGCGAAGCCCGACGTCGTGGGGCTGCAGGAAGTGCACTGGCGCACGCGCGTCGGTCCGGCGCATCAGGGCGAAACACTGGCGTCGCTGACCGGGATGAACCTGATGTTCGGCCGCAGCACGATCATGGACGGCGGCGAGTACGGCAACGCCGTCCTCACGCGCGGCGAGATCCGCTCGCAGTTCGTGCATCCGCTGCCGGGGTCGGGCGAACCGCGCTCACTGCTGCAGACCGACATTCATTTCGACGGCGTGGACGTCACGTTCTTCGTCACGCACCTGGCGGCCTGGGGACGGCTGCTGCGCGTGGCGCGCATGCGGCAGATCGCGGAGCTGGGCGACATCATCGCCCGCGGCGCGCTGCCGCACGTCCTGGTCGGCGACTTCAACGTGCCGCCCGGCGCGGAGGAGATCCGCACGCTTCTGGCGCACGGGCATCTGCGCGTCATCGGCGACCCGCGCGAGTCGACGTTCCCGATGACGCGGCAGCGCCTCGACTACGTCTTCGCCGATCCGCGCTGGGAGGCGGTCTCCACGGACGTCATCCGCCGCGGTCCGTCGGATCACTGGGCGATCACCGCGGAGCTGAGACTTCGATGATGAAAATGGCGGTCCCGATCTGGGTGCTGGCGCTGCTCGCAGTCACCATCATCTTGTTGGTGGTCGCGCTTTGGTCGGTGAAGCGGCGGCGGCGCCCGCATCTCGAGCTCGAGCCGACGGGGCTCGACCTTCTGGAACCGTCCATCGCCGGACTGACGCAGGGCACGTGCGTCGACGGGAACCGCGTGGAGCTGCTGCAGAACGGCGCGATGTGGGATCGCGTCTTCGCGGACATCGCCGCGGCGAAGGAGACCGTCAATTACGAGACGTTTCTCTGCAAGGAAGGAGAGCTCACGCGGCGGATGGCCGAGGCGCTGGCGACGAAGGCGCGGGAAAAGGTGCAGGTGCGCGTGATGCTGGACGGTAGCGGCGGGAAGAAGTTCGGCAAGCAGGGCCTGAAAGACTTGAAGGACGCCGGCGCCAAGGTCCGCAAGTACCATCCCGTCCGTTTCTCCAACCTCGGCCTCATCAACAATCGCGATCACCGCAAGATCTTCGTCATCGACGGCCGCATCGCGTACGTGGGCGGGCACTGTCTCACCGACAACTGGCTCGGCGAGGCGCAGGACAAACAGCACTTTCGCGACATCACGGCGCGTGTCGAGGGCCCGGTCGTGGCGCAGTTGCAGTCGGCGTTCGCGGAGAACTGGATCGAGGAGACGGGCGAGGTGGTCGGCGGGAAGAACTTCTTCCCGAAGCTGGAGCCGGTGGGCGATGTGAGCGGTCACGCCGTGTGGCTCTCGCCGAGCGGGAGCCCGTCGACGCTGAAACTGCTGCACTACATGCTCATCCGCCTGGCGACGAAACGCCTGCGCATCCAGAATCCGTACTTTCTCCCGGATCCGGACGCGCGCAAGGCGCTGCTCGACGCGGTGAAGCGCGGCGTCGACGTGCGCGTGATGATCCCCGCGGACCACGCCAGCGACGCACCGCTCGTGCAGCACGCCAGCCATCATCACTACGGGACGCTGCTCAAGGGCGGCGTGCGCATCTTCGACTACAACCAGACGCTCCTGCATCAGAAGGTGATGGTGGTGGACGGCTCGTGCGCGTCGATCGGCTCGACGAACTTCGACGACCGCTCGTTCGAGATCAACGACGAGGTCTCGCTGGTGGTCTACGACGAGGGCGTGGCGCGCGAGCTGGAGGAAACGTTCGAGCGCGACCTCGAGCACGCGACGGAACGGCACTTCGAGGAATGGAAGCACCGCCCGGTGCTGCACAAGGTGCGCGACTTCGTGTCGTTCGCGTTCAACGAACAGTTGTGAAGAGGTCGGCGAGGGGGAGGGACCAGCCGGGGACGACCTCGTCGACAGTGAGGATGTTCGCGATCTGGGTAACGCCTGACGTTCGGTGCACCGCAACGGCGCGAGTTTCCGGATCGATGAGGACCACAGCGCGCGTCCCGGCGCGCAGATATTCGAGCGTTTTGGCAGCGACGTCGTTCTCTCGATCGGAGGGGGAGATGACCTCGATCGCGAGATCTGGAGGGCCCGGGAAAAATCCGGTCGTTTCGGTTACTCGTTCGGCTCGCACAAAGCCGACGTCGGGCGCACGTATCGTGTCGGGCTGTCGCGCCAATACGAAGCCGGCTTCGCCGGACGTGACTTCGCCGAGAAGGTGGGCATCGACGTGTGCGCGTAGATGGCCGTCGATGCGACTGATGATGGTGCCGTGACGAAATCCCGAAGGCGACATCGCCCGCAATTCTCCTTCCACCAGCTCGTAGCCGGGCTTCCTCGGCATCGCCAGCAGCTCCTCCGCCGTGTACACCCTCGTCTCGACATTCATCGCTGTAATCCTAACCCCTCCCATGTCCAGCGGGCGCGGCTTGTGCTACTTTTCGGCCCCGTCGCATGGAGCCGTCCCAGCAGCAGCACAGCAAGCGGTACATCTTTACCCTCTCCCTTGCGGCCCTGGGTGTCGTGTACGGAGACATCGGAACCAGTCCTCTCTACGCATTTCGCGAGTGCTTCTCCAAAGAGCATCACCTGCCGGTGACGCCCGGCAACATCCTGGGCATCCTGTCGCTGATCTTCTGGTCGCTGATCATCGTCATCAGCGTCAAGTACCTGCTCTTCGTGATGCGCGCCGACAACCGCGGCGAGGGCGGAATCCTGGCGCTGATGTCGCTGGTGCGCCCGCGCAAGTCCATGCGTCGCGGCGCGCTTCTCGGGCTGGCGCTCTTCGGCGCGGCGCTGCTCTACGGCGACGGCATGATCACGCCCGCCATCACCGTGCTCTCCGCGATGGAGGGTCTGAAGGTGGCCACGCCTTTCTTTCAGCCCTACATCGTGATCCTCACCGTGATCGTGCTGATCGGACTGTTCTGGGTGCAGAAGCACGGCACCGCGCGCATCGGGGCGATGTTCGGGCCGGTGATGCTGATCTGGTTCTCCGTGCTCGCGGTGATGGGCATCTGGCACATCAGCCGCGATCCGCGAGTGTTGTGGGGCGTGCTGCCGACGCACGCCGTGCGCTTTTTTCTGGAGAACCATCTCACCGGTTTTCTCGTCCTCGGCTCCGTGTTCCTCGTGGTCACGGGAGGCGAGGCGCTGTACGCCGACATGGGCCATTTCGGCATCAGGCCCATTCGCCTCGCGTGGTTCAGCTTCGTTTTTCCGTCGCTGCTGCTGAACTACTTCGGGCAGGGCGCGTTCCTGATGCATACGCCCGAGGGGGCGGACGAGCCGTTCTTCAAGATGGCGCCGCAGTGGTCGATCTATCCGCTGGTCATCCTGGCCACGATGGCCTCCGTCATCGCGTCGCAGGCCGTCATCTCCGGCGCGTACTCGCTGACGCGGCAGGCCGTGCAGCTCGGCTATCTGCCGCGCATCAAGATCGTGCACACGTCCGAGCGGGAGATCGGACAGATCTACATCAGCTCGATCAATTGGGCGCTGATGTTCGCCGCGATCGGACTGGTGCTCGCGTTCCGCGCGTCGACGAATCTCGCCGCGGCGTACGGCGTGGCCGTCACGGCGACCATGGGCATCACCACCATGCTCTTCGCCGCGTACGCGCGCGAGCAGCGCGGGTGGTCGTACGGACGCGTCTCGCTGTTCGTCATTCCGCTGATCATCGTCGACCTGGCGTTCTTCGGCGCGAATGTCGTGAAGGTCATGGACGGCGGCTGGTTCCCGCTGGTGGTCGGCCTGTTCATCTTCCTGCTCATGTCCACGTGGCGCCTGGGACGCAAGATCCTCAGCGACCGCCTGGCGGAGCAGGGCATGACCATCGACGACTTCATGAACGAGCTGGCGAACGAGCGCATCCCGCGCGTGCGCGGCACGGCCATCTTCATGTCGCGCCATCCGAAGGGCGTGCCCACGACGCTGCTGCACAACATCAAGCACAACAAAGTGGTGCACAAGATCGTGGTGCTGCTGACCGTCGAGATCGAAGACCGGCCGCGTCTGGACAGGAAGGAGCGCTACGAGTGGCAGGAGCTCGGCCACGGCGTGTTCCGCCTCTCGATTCGTTTCGGCTTCATGGAAGATCCGGACATCCCGTATGCGCTCGACCGCGTCGGTTCGCAGTACGTCTCGTTCAACCCCATGACCACCAGCTACTTCCTTGGGCGCGAGACGCTGATCCCCACCAGTCATCCGGGCATGGCCATCTGGCGCGAACATCTCTTCGCCTGGATGATGCGCAACTCGTCGAGCGCGGTCGGCTACTTCAGTCTGCCGCCGAACCAGGTCATCGAGCTGGGCGCGCAGGTCGAGTTGTGAAGCGCGTGACAAAAGCTGGACCGGAGATTGAAGGGAGTTGGACCGTGATAGCCTACGTACAAGGCCCGGCCGTTGTTCCGGGCAGAAACTGATTGGAGATTGGATGGGTTCGAAAGTATTTGTCGGAAACCTGGACTACAACACCAGGCGCGAAGAAGTGCAGAACTTGTTCGCACAGGTCGGGGAGATTCGCGACGTCTTCCTTCCGACCGACCGCGAGACCGGCCGGTCGCGCGGCTTTGCGTTCGTCGAGTTCGCGAACGACGAGGACGCGGCCAAGGCCATCGAGAAATTCAACGGCTATCAGCTCGGCGGACGTGCGCTGCGTGTGAACGCCGCTGAAGATCGTCCGCGCGGCGCGGGTGGCGGCGGCGGTGGCCGCGGCTTCGGCGGCGGCGGTGGCGGCCGCGGATTCGGCGGCGGCGGCGGACGCGGTGGCGGCGGCGACTATGCCGGTGGCGGCGGCGGCTACGGCGGCGGTGGTTACGGCGGCGGCGGCGGCGGCTTCGGCGGTGGCGGTGGCGGCGACGACTACAGCGGCGGCTGGGGCGGCGGCGGCGGTGCTCCGGGCGGCGGCAAAGCCAAGGGCAGCCGGCGCAACATCCGCGGCAAAAAACGCAGCCTCTGACGCGACGGCGTCATGTCCGAGCAGTTCATCCCCGGCGCGCCGTCGGAAAACTACTGGGACGCCTGTCCCGACTTTCGTGCCCTGTGCCGTCGGAAGCTCTCCGACGGCGCATTTGCATGGGCCGAGCCCCAGCTCTCCGCGATGGGCGAGCAGGCCGCGAAGATCGTGGCGCCCCTTGCCGCCGTCGCGGACCGCGAACAGCCGCGCCTCGTCACGCACGACGCGCGCGGGGAGCGCATCAGCCGCGTCGAATACCACTCCTCGTACCGCGAGATGGAGCGCATCGCGTACGGCTCGGGCATGATCGCGATGAAGTACTCGGCCCACGAGCACTCCCGCGAATCCTCCTTCATCGGCTTCGCCCTCGGCTACCTCTTCGGAATGGCCGAATGCGGCCTCTATTGCCCGGTGTGCATGACCGACGGCGTCGCGCGCGTGCTCACGCGACACGGCACGCATGAGCAGGTCATGCGCGTCGTGCCGCACCTCACGTCGACCGATCCGCGCACGCTGTGGACCGGCGCCATGTGGCTCACGGAGCGCGCCGGCGGCTCGGACGTCGGCGCGAATGAGACGGTCGCGAAAAAAGACGCGGACGGCACGTGGCGTCTCACGGGACACAAGTGGTTCTGCTCGAACGTCGACGCGCAGGCGGTGCTCGTCACCGCGCGCGTGAACGGCGAGGGGACGAAGGGGCTGCGCACGTTTCTGCTCGAGCCTCGCGACAACCCCGGCGTCATCATCGAGCGGCTCAAGCCGAAGCTCGGCGTACGCTCGATGGCCACGGGCGAAGTCACGCTCAACGGCGCGCGCGCCGAGGAAGTGGGCGGCTTCGCGGCGATGACGGACATGCTCAATCTCTCCCGCCTCTACAACGCGGTGGCCTCGTGCGCGCTGATCTCGCGCGCGGTGATGGAGGCGCGCTACTACATCGAGCGGCGCCAGGCGTTCGGGCGTCCGATCATCGAGTTCCCACTGGCGCAGGAGACGTTCTTCGACATCGAGGCGGAGCACGTCGGCGCGATGCTGATCACTTTCGAGGCGGTGGACGCGATGGTGCGCGCCGACGCGGGCGATGCCGAGGCCGCGCAGCTGCTGCGCATCCTCACGCCGATCGTGAAGGCGGTGACGGGCAAGCTGGCCGTGCCCTGCGTTTCGGAGGCGATGGAGCTGATCGGCGGCAACGGGTACATCGAGGAGAGTCCCATGCCGCGCCTCCTGCGCGACGCGCAGGTGCTGCCGATCTGGGAAGGGACGACGAACATCCTCGTCCTCGACGCGCTGCACGTGATGCACAAGGACGGCACGCAGGAACTGCTGCTCTCGCGCATCCGCAAGCAGTTCCCGCGCGAGGCGGACGCGCTGGCGTATACGTTCGCATCACTCGATGAACACGACGCGCGCTGCTGGATCGATCGCCTGGCGCGGCTGCTGGAGCTGACGTTGCTCCTCGAGGCCGAGCACGGCGAATACGCGGATCGCCTAAAGGATCGCCCGCTGGGGATGCTGCCCGGCGCTCGCGGGTTCTGACGCTTCGCTGGGGGACGACGGGAGGCCTCCGGCGGCCGGGGCCACGGCCCCGGACCCCGTTTGCGGGCCTGGCCTCCGCGACACTCTGTGTCGCGGAGGTCAGGCCAACCAGCGGGGTCCGGGGGCG
>DATLBM010000243.1:0-12644 GCA_035526885.1 Thermoanaerobaculia bacterium
TCGAACCACGAAACCGCGACGACCGGCTGCCGCGGATCGTTGAATTGCGGCTCTTCCCGATGAGGGAGCGGCGTCCGGCCCGTGCGCTGCACGAACGAGTCGTACTCCGCGTTCGTCACCTGATAGCGCCCGATTGCGAACGCGTCGAGGTCGACGCGATGCACCGGGCACTCGTTGTGGGACTGCGATCCCATCAGGAACGATGCAGCCTCGATCCGAACGAGCGGTGGATTCACATCGGGATGATAGGGGAGGGCGGCAGCTCGTCTTACAATCCGCTCATGCCGGTGATCGCCTGTCCTGACTGCGGCCGCGACGTGTCCACGCTGGCGCCGGCGTGTCCGCACTGCGGACGTCCCTCACCCGCGGGGCTCGTAGAGCCGCCCGGTTCAGCGGCGGCCCCGGCCAGGCGCGAGGAGACTCTCTGGCGCGGAACGCCGTCGCCGGTTCTGCTCGTCGGAAAGATCGCGTTGCTGGTGTTCATCGTGGTCGCGATTCTGCTGGTCGCCCACTTTTTCGCGCTGACCGCCGCCGACGATCTCGCGAAGGCGCGCAATGTGCGCATGGCAGGGTGGGTGATCGCTGCCATCCTCGCGGTGGTGCAGCTCGTCGCGCTGGGGGTGGCGTGGTTGAAACTGCGCTCCACGCTGTACATCATCACGAACCAGCGGGTGATGATCGAGGAAGGGATTCTCTCCAAAACGGTCAATGAGATCGACCTCCGCTACGTCGACGACTCGCAGTTTTTCCAGGGCCTCACCGACCGCATGCTGGGCATCGGCAACGTGACGCTTCACTCCTCGGACGCGAACACGCCGAACTACATGCTGCGCTCCATTCGCGACCCCCGCAGCGTGCGGGAGCTGATCCGCACGCACGCGTACCAGGTCAGTCAGCGGCAGATCATCACGCGCGACGCGCGGTGAGCGGAGACAAACGTCCGCCGCGCCACTTCCCGAACTATAAATGGCAGCAGTTCGGCGGGTCGCCACCTGAGTACTGCATTTTCCTCAAGGCCTCGAAAATGGCGGGTTCGGTAGACGGGCCGCCGACACTCCCGGGCGCTTTTTTCGAGACGAGGGTCGCACCTCCGAGAGCGAGGTTCAGCTTCTTGAAGAGCGCGAGATCGTGACCGTCGGCCGAAAGGTCCTTGTTGTCGAGGGAGAGATCGTGGGTGTTCGCGAAAACGACTTCCGCTTCGACACCCGCGGCCGAAGGCTTGAGGGTGATGGTGCGGGAATCCGCGGAATCGCTTTTCAACCAGGTAATGATCTGAAGCGTCGAGGGGCTCGGGATGGTCCATTCGACGAGGGTCATCTGCTTGAATCGGCGCGGCGTGATATTGCCTCTGTTGATCGTCACTTCGGCGATGATCTCCGCGTTTGAAGGATCGATCTCGTACGGCTCTTCGGTTCCGTCGTCCTTTTTCTTCTTCAGCTTGGCGAGTTTGTTTTCGAGGTCGTCGCACGTCCCTCCGGGAGTTCCATCGTCAGGGAATCTGATTTGTGCAGGGTTTGGCATGCGGAACTCCACGACTGGCGTGCCTGCGATCGTGTGCGAATGCCTGAATCCCGCCCACCACTGTGTCGCTGATTCCTCGAGCAGGTCGGCCGCGACCCACAGACTCGCGTGATGCACCGGTTTCCCTGTCGTGCCATCAGGCGCATACATGTGTCTCACGGGCTGGTTGCAACCGTCGAAGTAGATCAACCCGGCAACGTACACTGTCAGCATGACTCTCTCCTTTTAACTTCCAATGTCCTGCACCGCGGCCCAAAGCGATGCCGGGATGTCGCCCCGGCGGATCACCTCGAGTTGCACTTCGCGGAGAGCTTCGGCCGCGGGCATTCCTGACGCCAGCTTTTCGTGCAGACGCGGGAAGAACAGCGCCGCGGATTCGTCGGAGATTGGCCACAGCGTGGCAATCGCCGAAGGTGCTCCCGCGAAAAGGAAACCGTGCGCCACGCTGATGACGCCCTCCGCCGCGCGGCGTTGACCGCGCGCGGTATTGCATCCTGCGAGAACGACGACTGCCGTGCCGGGTAAGCGCATCTTTGCGATCTCTGCGACTCCAAGGCGACGTTCCACACCGTGTTCCCCCAACACGATGGAAGCAGGCTCATAGCCGCGCGGATCGCCGATCGCGTGTCCACCGAAATGGATGATGTCGGCGGCAGCAGCGCGTTGCAGGAGCTCCACGACTTGCGACGACGATCGATCGTCGATTCGGAAGGTATTTCGGTAGTTGCCAAGGATCCGTTTCGCTTCGCGATCGACGAGCGGGAGGCTCGCGCCGCCGGCGGCCGATGCGGACGCGGTGACGACGAGTACGGAACGGGGAAGGGACATTCGCCGGCGATGTTCGTCCGCCAACACGAACGCCGAGGCACTCGGAGCGACGACGATTGCGTGATGTTGCAGGAGATAGTCACCTTGTGTGTCGACAAGTGCCGCAAACGGAATTGTCGAAGTGACATCGTCAGGAACGAACACGACCGTCGCCGCGCCGGCGATACGCGACGCGATCGGTTCGACGAGCTGTTTGAACAGCGAAAGGCCCCGATCCCTCGCTTCTGAGGACTCGTCTTTCTGCAACGCGGATACGAATGCGTTGACGTTCGCCGCGAGAACATCTCGCGTCACATCGACTCTGACCGCGTGTAGTCCCGACGCGTCGGCAACAAAGATGATCAGGCCCGCTGGAAGCGTCGCATATTCGATGACCACGATTTCGTGCGAAATCGCACGGAGATCGAGGGTTGCGGGCGCTCCGTAAGCGTCGAGCAGCGATCGCGCGCGTGCTTTTTCGCTGAAGCGAAACGCGGAGCCGGCGTCGCCCGCGATCATCGCCAGCTCCATGGCTTCGTCGAACAACTCCTCGGCCTCATGGAACGCGCCCCATCGCGCCGCTCCGGGCGGCAGCGACTCGCGATGCCGCTCCAACTGCTGAATGCCGTTCTCGACGTCATCGCGGGCTCCGGGCACGTTCCCCGCGCCGCGGCGAGCACGGGCGCGCAGAAGGAGCAGCCCCGGAAGCGCGCTGGGAAGACCGCGCGCGGACTCATACTCGATGGCCTTCGTCAGCAAACTCTCGGCCTCGGCGGGTGGCGTCGCGCGAAGCATCGCTAGCGAGCGCCATTCCATCGCGCGCAACATCTCCTGGTACGACGCATCGTCCACACGCGCTGCAGCCAGTCTCGCTTCGGCGAAATCCTCGCGGACGCCGCGCGCATCGTCGAGATGGTCTCGGACGACCGCACGCAGCAACAACGCGCTTGCGAGATCCTTCTCGTCGTCGAGGCGCCGGGTGATTTCGACATAGACCTTCAGGAAGGACGAGGCCACGTACCAGTCGCGGCGGACGATGGCTGCTTCGACGAGGTACCAGACGGTTCGTTCGTCGACGTCGCTCGATCGAATTCCCTGACCGTTCAGCGATGCCAGGCGGTTCTTCCAGGCGGTCTCCGAGTCGCCGGTCTTGTCATAGACCGTGGCCAGGATACGCCGCACGTTGGCCACGTTTCCAGGCTCGCCGAGCCCCTCGAAGATCGCTGCGCTTTGCTCGTAATAGGCAATCGCGGCGCCCCACTCCCCCCGTGCCTTGCGTGCATTCCCCAGCTGCCACAACATGAAGCCGCGATACGCCTGAAAGTGCGCCGGAGTCGATGCCAGGAGGACCTCGATCTCGTGCTCAGATTCGTCGCGGCGGCCCTGGTCGTAAACACAAATCGCCGCCCAGAGAAACGCCGGTATCGCCATCGGACTGCCGGTCCGCCGAAACACGGCGCCCGCACGTCGTAACAACGGCTCCGCTTTCCGGGGTTCCGATTTCTGGTACGTCTTCATTCCAGCGTGGAAATCGGCGTGTGCCGCGGCAAGTGGCGCGCGGTCATCGCCAGCGCGGTCAATCGCGGCGACGGCTTGCTCCAACATCCGATCGCCGCGGCGAGCGACGACATGTCCCAGCTGCCTGGCCACGTTCAGATGCCGAGTGGCGTTCGGTTCGTCATGACGCATCGTCGACTGGCCCCAGCGACCGAGGACCTCGACCACGCCTTGGCCGCGAGCACCGAACGGATCGAGTACGTAAATCGCTTCCGCAGCCGCCGGGTCGCGACTGATGCGGTCGTAATCACCGTCGAGAACCTCGAGAAACGGACGTTCGGGCGCGAGCGCTTCGAGATGCGTTCGAGCTTCGTTGGCCCAGCCGCTCGCCGAGTCGAACATGAGGTACTGGGACCACGCCGACCGCGCGTCGGTGCGAAGACCGAGGCGCTGGAGAATCAGGGCGCGGTTGAAGAGTGCTTCGCGCCGACGCGGCTCGATCGTGAGCGCGCGATCTGCGGCGGCGAGCGCATCGGCCAGAAATTCGGGCGCGTCGTGACGAATCGCCGCCTCGTAGTACGCCGCGGCGAGATCGTTCCACACCGCCGGCTCGTTCGCGGCGGACGCCTGCTCGAGTGTGGCCACTGCGTCGCGCGGGTCGCCACCGAGAAGCGCAATCACACCTTGCTTCTGTTTCCCGAGGTCGAACGAAGCGCCCCGCTTCGGGTCGGCGTTCTGCAACGTCGCCGATGACTTGGGCACGAAGGGGATCCATGCGAGCCCACTCACGCGTGCTTCGATCGGCCGCGTACGCAGCCAAGAGGCGGGAAGTAGCGTCGTGACCGGCACAGGCTCGAACGAGCCGGTGCGCAAAGACACGAGAGAAACGGCGCCGATCGCGACCGCAATCAGCGGTGTCCATGTCCAAACCAGTTGCCGATGCGCTCGTGGCAGCAACGTCTCTCCTGACATCCGTGCCCTCGAAGTATGAGAGAGGCACGAATCGCCGATTCGCACTGAGTGGAAGTGAAGAGGATACATTCGATCCTCATCGTGCTCCATCGCAGTAGCTTCGGAGCGAGAGCGGCGGCTATCGCCGGCGCTCTGCAGACGGCAGCACGAACATTCGCCGCGCCGCCTCGGACGCCAGCACCTCGCGCGAGTAGTACCGCTCCAGGATCGGCCCGAACAGATCCTCGTTCGCGGCCGCGAACTCCTCGAACGAGTCGCACGCGGAACCGTGCATGCGCTCGTGAATGAGGAAGAGGAAGGCCCAGGTGATCGTCTCGTGGTACTTCGCCGGCGCGCCAAGCGAAGCGGCGTAGCGACGGATGCCGGTGGAGTAGCGGTTCAGCGTGTCGAGCAGGGAGCGTTCGCGGAGGTAGAGCCAGGCCAGGCGCACGTGGCTGCGATGCGAGAAGTCGGAAGCGGGGAGGGTGCAGGCCTCGAACCGGGCCATGAATTCACGATCGTCCACGGCTTTTCCTGGCCTCGGTGAGTTGATGGCTGGAGGTGGCGTCGAGGGTCAGGCCGTAGATCTTCTTCAGATCGGCGATTTTCGACATCGACTCCTTGCCGAACGGCGCCTTGCCCTCGAAGGCGTGCAGGACGATGCCTTCCAGGAGGTCGCCCAGGGTCATGTCGTGATACTCGGCCAGACCCTTGAGCACCTTCACCAGGCGCTTCTCCATGCGGATGCCGGTCTGGATTCTTTCTACCTCGATCAATGGTGACATCGGTACGATGGTACATATGTACCAAGGTGTATGTCAACCAAGCACGCGCGCGATCTCCGCGTCCTTCTCCCGCCAGAGCGCTTCCACCCACTCCTTGAACTCCTCGCGTTTCGGACCGGGCTCGGTGATCTCCGGCGTGATCAGCGCGTCCGGGATGTGCACGGGCCGCGCGGTCATGGCGATCCACGGCACGCGGTTGGTGACGAAGTCCCAGATCGTGACGTCGCGCTTCGGGTAGACGATGGTCACGTCCAGCATCGAGTCCAGCTGTTCGCCCATCGAGGCGATGACGAAGCCGATGCCGCCCACGCGCGGCCGCAGCAAATAGTGATACGGCGACTGCTGGTCCTCGTGCTTCTCGCGCGTGAAGCGCGTCCCTTCCGCGTAGTTGAGGATGGTCACGGGGATGTGCCGGTAGCGGCGGCAGGCGCGGCGGGTCGTCTCCAGGTCGCGGCCGCGCTTCTCCGGATGCTGCTTCAGGTACTCGGGCGAGTAGCGCTTCATGAACGGAAACTCCAGCGCCCAGCAGGCCTGTCCGGCGATGGGAAACCAGATCAGGATGTGCTTCAGAAAGAAGCGGATGAACGGCGCCTTGCCGTGCAGCGCGCGAAACGCGGCGAAGATGTCCACCCACGAAACGTGATTGCTGACGATGAGGTAGTGTCCGTCGCGGCGCAGGCCGTCGAAGCCTTCGATGCGCCACTCGGTGTCGAGAAAGGTGTCGAAGATCCGGTCGTTGCCCGCCACCCAGCGCTCGCCCAGCCACGCCATCGCGCGGATGAACTTTCCTTTGAGCGGCCCGAAAGTGAACAGCTTCGGGATGCCGCCGAGGAACACGAGCGTGCCCCACCAGGCGGTGTTGAGTGCGAGGCAAAGGATGATGACGAGCGCGCGCAGCACGAGCCGAAGTCTACAATCCCGCGTGCTTCCTCCACTCGAGGACGATCCGCGCTTCCACGCCGCGCTGCGCTACTTTCGCGACGGCGACTGGATGGAGGCGAGCGATCTCTTCGAGGAGCTGTACTTCGAGGCCGTGCGCGACGAAGTCCCGCTCGTGCGCGCGCTGCTGCAGGTGACGACGGGCATGCATCATCTCTCGCGCGGACAGCGCCGCGCCGCCGCCGAGCGCTTGCGCGAAGGATTGAGAGCCATCGATGAAGTGACGAACGCGCGCGGCGTCGATCTCGACGAGCTGCGCGCGCTCATCAAACGGCACGGATGATTCCGACCGCGGCCAGCGCGCCGAAGAACGCGAAGGCCGCGGCGCGCCATTCGAGCTCGTTCCAGCCGCCGAAGTCGAGCGCCGTGGCGGCAATGCCCAGGAGGCAAGCGGTGACGAGGGCGCCGGCGATCTCGATCCAGAGACGCTTCCGCGTCCCGAGAGGAACGATCCTCGCAAGAATCCCCGCGACGCAGCCGCACACGAGCCAGAGTCCGATGCCCACGCGGCGCGGATTATCGCGGAAATGCGGCTCAGCAGTTTGCATGGAACTCGCAAGAGTCCGGCGGCAGGGAGACCACAGCTATGCAGGAAGCCCGCACCACCAGCAGCAAGAACAGCGAAACGAGCAAGATCCTGGCGATCGAAGACGATCCCGAGGTGCTGGCGCTCTACAAGTCCTACCTGCAGAAGCGCGGCTACGACGTGCTCTCGGCCACCGGTGCCGTCGAGGGGATGAGTCTCCTGGCCGCCAATCCCGACACGCGCCTGATCCTGCTCGACCTCAATCTCCCCGGCATGAGCGGCGAAGAGTGGATCGCCTGGTACGTGCAGCAGGGCAAGCAGACGCCGGTCGTCGTGGCGTCAGGCAAGGGCGACATCCTCACCATCACCAAGGGCAACAACATGACCGCCGCACTGACCAAGCCGTTCCACATGGAGGAGTTGCAGGAGTTGATCGAGGTGCTGCTGGCCGACGACTGGCACGATCAGGTGTCGGTGGACAAGAAGCTGCATTGATGTGCAATCGCGATGAAGGCGCGTTGACGGGTACTCCGTGCAGACGGCCTTGGGCAATCTAGGCTGCCGGCCCTGCCGGCCCGTCGTTTCCGATCGCCTCCACCGGACAGTTGTCCATGGCGTCCTTCGACAGCATCTCTTCCTCGGGATTCTCGGGCTGCTTGTAGACGTACGAGAAGGCCTGCTCCTCGTTGCGCGTGAAGTTGTTCGGGGAGGTCTCGCGACAGAGGTCGCAGTCGATGCACTGCGAGTCCACGTAGTAGCGGCCCGGTGGTTGTCCCGGGACTTTGTCATTCGGATCGGCCATCGCGCCGGAGGGTACATGAAAAGAACTTTGTACGCCGTAACGCTGCTCTTGCTCACCGCCATTGCTTCCGCACAGACCGTCGCGCCGATGGTCGACAGTGTGACCGTGTTCGGGACGGGACACGCCAACGTCACGCCCGACCGCTTCTCGTTCAGCGTCGGAGTGCAGACCGTCGCGCCGACGGTCGAAGACGCCGTCGCCGAAAACAATCGCCGCGTGGCCGCGGTCATCGCCGCGTTGAAGAAAGCCGGCGCGCAGGATCGCGACATCCAGACCGCGCAGTTCACGATCTATCCGCAGCAGGACTATCAACAGGGCAAGATGCCGCGCATCCTCGGCTATCAGGTCGCGAACAACATCAACGTCCGCAGCGAGAAGGTCGCCGACGCCGGCCGCCTCCTCGGCATCGCCGTCGCCGCCGGCGTCAATCAATCCTCGGGCATCAACTTCGAAGTCTCCGATCCCGCGCGCGGCCGCGATGAAGGTCTGCGCGCCGCATACACCGACGCGCGGGCGAAGGCGGTGCTGCTCGCGAATGCATCCGGCCGCACGCTGGGTCCCGCGATTGCGATCACCGAGGGGACGCAGCACGCGCCGCCGCCCATCGCCATGCAGCGCGGGGCGGTGATGGAAGCGCGGATGGAAGCGTCCGACGTGCCGGTCGAATCGGGCTCGCAGCAGGTGACGTACAACGTCACGGTCACGTTCGCCTTGCGCTGATTATTCCCATTGTTTTCAATGGGTTAATGGGCACCTTCGTTGCAATTCCATCGAGTGTCGAAAGGAGACTCTGATGGAAAATCGTGAAAAGGATCGCGTGAGTCAGCGAATCACCCCGACCGACGCCGGCGAGTCGAATCGCAGCGGCGAGGAAGAGAAGGGGCGCGGGCAGCACAGCGGTACGACCGCCGAGTTCGGCCAGAACATCGGTGAGTCCGAATTTCAGAACGACGAAGGAGGAAACATGAACAATCGCGACAGCAATGACGCGGGCAACGCGAACAGTGAACGCGAGCAGACCCGCCGTCCGAGCGAGGGCTACGGTTCGTCCAGCGGTCGCTCGTCGGGCTCGCCGTCTTCGAACGAGATCGGCAGCAGCGGTTCGTCGAGCGGCTCGTCGTCGTCCAATTCGTCGTCGTCCAACAAGCGCGGCAGCTCGGGTGAGCTCGGCAGCACCGGCTCCTCGGACCGCTCGGAAGGCCGTCACTGACAACGCAGCAATGACAACCACAGTGGGGCGGGCTCCAAGCCCGCCCTACGTTTGTTCTATGATCGCCCGCGTCCGATGGGCGACATTTCGATCACCCCCGCACGACCCACCGACGTCGACGGCATCAAATCGATGCTGGTCGCGAATGCGCTGCCCACGGCCGGAGTCGACGAACACTGGAAAACGTTTCTCGTCGCGCGCGACGGCGATCGCATGGTCGGCGTGGCGGGCGCGGAGGCGTATCAGTTCGCCGCGCTGCTGCGCTCCGTGGCCGTCGACCCGGAGTATCGGAAATCCGGAATCGGCCGCCGCCTCGTTCGTCAACTGCTGGACCGTCTGGCCTCGCGCGGGCTGCGCGAGTTCTATCTGCTGACGACGACCGCCGAGGAGTACTTCAAGAAGCGCGGGTTCAAGCCGATCGATCGTGACGAAGTGCATCCGCAACTGCTCTCGTCGCACGAGTTTCAGGGCGCCTGTCCCGACACCGCGGTGTGCATGCGGCTGGTGATGCTGGCGTGATCTTCGACGCACACATTCACGTCCAGCCGTGGCACATGGTCAAGCCCGAGGCGCTGGCGCTGATCGACGACGCGGCGCACGCGAATGCGAAAGAGATCCTCGCGTCGCCGGAGAACGTGCTGCGCTATCTCGACGCGGAAGGCGTCGACGTGGCCTGCTGCATCAACTACGTCTCGCCGGACGTGATGGGCTTCAAGCGCGAGGTCAACGACTGGATCGCGGACTTTACGAGGAATCATCGCGATCGGTTGATCCCGGTGGGATCGGTCAATCCGCTGCACGAGATGAACGTCCGCGACGAGATCCGCCGCGTCCTGGACCTCGGCATCGGCATGATCAAGATCCATCCGCCGCACCAGCTCTTCACGCCCAACGCGTATCGCGCCGAGCTGTGGCAGCTCTCCGAGATTTACAAGGAATGCGAGGCGCGTGGCGTGCCGGTGATGTTCCACACGGGCACGTCCATCTTTCCCAAGGCGCGCAACGTGTTCGCCGACCCGATGCCCATCGACGACGTGGCCATCGACTTCCCGAAGCTGAACATCATCCTGGCGCACGCGGGACGGCCGCTGTACGGGGAGACGGCGTTCTTCCTGGCGCGGCGGCACCCGAACGTGAACCTGGACATCTCGGGGATTCCGCCCAGGGCGCTGCTGCGCTTCCTGCCGCGCGTCGCGGACATCGCGGACAAGGTGCTGTGGGGCACGGACTGGCCGTCGCCGGGAGTGGTGTCGATGCGCGCGAATGTGGAGCAGTTCCGCGCGCTGAATCTCGGCGCGGACGTCGAGAAGAAGATCCTGTGGGACAACGCGGCGCGGCTGTTCGGGCGCTAGCGCTCGCGCGGGGGAACGACCGGAGGCCCCCCGTCGTCGCCCGGTGCGTGAACCACGACGCCCACCTTCCGCAGCGCCTCGAACGACCCCACATCCGACCAGTCGAAGTCTCCGCGGATGGTGGCCACGCGCGGCGCCTTCTCCATCAGCGCGTAGTCGATCGAGATGGACGGCATCTCGTCGTAATTCGATTCGCTCACGCCTGCGATCTCGGGAGCCGCCGCTTCCAGCTCGCGGCGGAACACCGGCGTGCGCCACACGAACATGCTCGCGTTCCAGATGTAGTTTCCCGCGCGCAAAAACTCCTCCGCACGCGCGAGATCGGGCTTCTCCACGAACTGCTCCACGCGCACGACTTCGTCTTCGAGCTTGTCGCCGAGGCGGAGGTAGCCGTAGCCGGTGTTCGGCTCGTTCGGATGAATGCCTACGGTCATGAGAAAGTCGTGCGACTCCGCAAAGTCGTACGCGCGCGAGAGCACGCGCACGAACTCCGTCTCGTCGCCGATGTAGTGATCGGAAGCGAGGAACGAGACCGTGCACGGTCCGAGACGCTCTTCCAGCGCAAACGTGCACAGCGCGATCGCCGGCGCGGTATTGCGGCGAGCCGGTTCGGCGAGCACGTTCGAAGCCGGCATCTCGGGCAGGTGCTGGCGCGACTTGTCCGCGTACTGCACGTTCGTCGAGACGAAGATCCGTTCCGGCGGAAGGAGGCGGCGCAGGCGATCCCACGTCAGTTGGATGAGCGACTTGCCGTCGAAAAGGTTCAGGAACTGCTTCGGATTCTCGTCGGAGCTGAGCGGACGCAGACGCGTGCCGGCGCCGCCGGCGAGAATCACCGCGGCGCGGGTCATGCCTTCTTGCCCACGCCGATCAGGCTCAGTCCCGTCGACGGGTTCTCGCCTTCGAGCGACCGGAACAGCGGTACGAGACGATCGAAAACGCGCGACTGGCCGCTGGGCAGCGCCTTGCGTCCCAGCACTTTCGCGTTCAGCCACCACGCCATGCGCGCGATGCGGTTCTGGAAGCTCACGTGCTCCACCTCGAAGCCCGCCTGCTGCAGCTTTTCGACCAGTTCCGATTTCTCGTAGCGGCGCTGGTGGCCGATGCCCTGATCCATCGATCCGAAAAGCGATTGGCCGGCGGGCACGAACACGATCACGCGCCCGCCCGCGGGCAGGAGCTGATGTGCGCGGCGCAGAGCGGCCACGTCATCCGTGGTGTGCTCGAGGACGTTGATCGCGGTGACGGTGTCGAAGTTGTAGTGCGCGAGCTCGAGCACCGAATCCGACTCGATGTCCGCGCGCTCGACGACGATGCCCGGGCGGCGGCGGAAGGCGTTGCGCAGGCGGTCGACGTACCCCGTTTCGCGATCGGTGGTCACCACCAGCTCGCGTCCGTACAGGAAGCGCGTCATGGCACCGCTGCCGCCGCCGATCTCCAGCACGCGCTGTCCGATGTAGGACTTGATGCGGTCCCACACCCAGCCGTTGTAGCGCATCAGGCGGGAGCGCCGCCGCACCTGCGTGAAGGTGCGCGGCTCGCTGGCCGTGTCGTGAAAGAGGCCGTACTTGAGGATCGTCCAGAGGGCGGAGAAGCCGTCCTTCCAGTTGATCTTCTTGCCTTCCCAGTAATCGCGGCCGTAGTACGCGATGGGCACTTCGAAGATGCGATAGCCGCGCTTGGCCAGCTTGGCCGTGATCTCGGGCTCGATGCCGAAACGGTTCGACTGCAGCTTGATCGACTGAATGACCTCGCGGCGGAAGACCTTGTAGCAGGTCTCCATGTCCGTGAGATCGAGATTGGTCGTAGCGTTGGACATGAAGGTGAGGAACGTGTTCCCGAGGCGGTGCCAGAACAGCATCACGCGCCGGGGGTAGCCTTCGAAGCGCGAGCCGAAGACGGCGTCGGCGTGCCCGTCGATGATCGGCTGGAGCAGCTTCGGGTAATCGTCCGGGTCGTATTCGAGGTCCGCGTCCTGAATCAGGACGATGTCGCCGCGCGCCTCTTCGATGCCGCGGCGGATGGCGGCGCCCTTGCCCTGGTTCACGGGCTGGATGATCTGGCGGATCTCCGGCCACTCCCTGGCCAGACGAGCGACGATGTCCCGCGAGCCGTCGGTGGACTGGTCGTCGATGACGACGATCTCCCGGTCGCCCTGAATCTTCACCTCGCGCACGCGCCGCAACAGCTCCGCCACCGTGGCCCGCTCGTTGTAGCAGGGCACGATGACGCTCAGCAGCGGCGGTTTGACGGG
>DATLBM010000244.1:0-10365 GCA_035526885.1 Thermoanaerobaculia bacterium
GGCAACACGTGCGGCTGCCGAGAGCCGCGTTCAGTCGTACACGGTGTGTCCTGGCTGGGCCAACAAGCGCTGCCGCCCGTGGCGGCCCGCCGGAGGCCCTTCGTCGTCTTCGGGCGGGCGAACGAGCGCAGCGACTACAGCATCTCGAGCTCGCGCAGGTCCATCTCCTGCTCCACCTGCTGAAACGCGGCGTCGCCGATGGTGCCGTTGTCGCGCAGCTCGACGAGGCGTTGGCGTTCGGCGGCGCTCGCTGCGCGCAGCACCTGCTCGTCTTCATCGTCGCTGCGTCCCTCTTCGGCGCGCCGCAGTTGCAGTTCGTAGCGGCGGCGGAAGACGTCCGCGCTCTCGCCGCCGCCGCAGGTTTCCGTCGCTTCGAGTGCCGCGCGCAGCGTCTCCACGCGCGCGAGCTGCACTTCGCGCGCGACCGTGCCGTCGTCGCGAACATCCAGCCACGCGATGAGCGGGCGCAGCGTCATGCCCTGCACGACCAGCGTTACCAGCACCACCGCGAACGATGTGAAGAGAATGAGGTCGCGGAACGGGAAGTGGACGGGCAAGGCCAGCGCCGCGGCCAGCGTCACGGTGCCTCGCATGCCGCACCATCCGGCGACGGATGCGGCGCGACCCGAAAGCGCGAGTGCGCGATGGGTGGTACGGCTCAGCAACTCGACGCCCCAGATCCACGCCAGGCGCGCAACGATCACCGCCGCGCAGACGGCGGCGGCGATGCCGAGGTAGCCCGTCCAGCCGGGACGGCTCACGATCGGGCGGAGCTGCAGTCCCACCAGGATGAATGCCAGCACGTTCAACACGAAGACCGCCACTTCCCACACCGCGTACGACGGCACGCGCACGCGCGCCGCGGTGCGCAGCGCGGAAGCGCGCGAGACCGCCATCGCGAAGGCCACCATGGTCAGGATGCCGGAGAGATGGAGTCGCTCGGCCAGCAGCCAGATCGCGAACGTGCTGCAGAACTGCACGATCACCGCGGTGGCCACGTCCTCGATGGCGGGCATGTACATCATGACCACGCGCGCCAGCACGTACCCGAGGACGACGCTGCCGATGCTGACCGTGAGCAGCGTCCACGCGAACGAGCGCGCGGACATGAAGCCCGTCATCACCGCGCCGACGGCGAAGCGGTAGATCAGCAGCGCGCTGGCGTCGTTGAAGAGGCTCTCTCCCTCCAGCACGACCAGCAGGCGGTTCGGCGGGCGCAATTGCTTCAGCACCGCGGTGGCGGCGGCAGCGTCGGGCGGCGCGACGATCGCGCCGAGGACGATGCCGCGGCCCACGACAGTCCCGGCACGAGCGCGTGCGCGACGACGGCCACGACGGCGACAGTCAGGACTACGGCGCCGAGGGCCAGGCTGGCTACGGCGCGCCAGTTGTCGCGAAGGTCGCGCTGCGAGGCGTCGAACGCCGCATCCAGCAGCACCGGCGCGACGAACAGCGCCAGCACCAGCGCCGGATCCAGCGTGAGCGTGGGCGCATTCGGAACCAGCGCCAGCACCGCGCCCGCGATGGCCACGAGCGCGGGATACGGCGTGGCGATCCGCCGCGCCAGCGCGGCCATGACCGCGCCGCCGAGGAGGAGGGCGATGATGATCTCGAACACTTTCATCGGCGGCGAACCTTGTACCGCAGCCACACGATGCCGCCCGCGCGCTTCTCCATCGACGTCAGTTTCAAATTGCGCGCGGGCGCGCGGCGGTTCTCGACGTCGAACAGCGCCGGCGTGCCGATGCTCCCGTCGGCAATCGGCCCGACCAGGATGCTCAACTCGTCGATGAGGTCCGCCGCCAGGAACGAGCCGTTGATCTTGCCGCCGCCTTCGAGCAGCAGCTTTTTGATTCCGAACCGCGCGCGCAGGTTGCGCAGCACCTTGTCGAGATCGATGCGCGACTTTCCTCCGAAGAGGTACGACACGCCTTTCGCCTGCAGAAACGCGAGGTAGTCGTCGGAGACGGACTCGGTGAGGATGGTGATGACGTGCTCGCCGTCGATGTTGTTCTCGCGCCACGTCAGCTTGCCTGAGGGATCGACGGCGATGGCATAGGACTCCGCGTCGTGCTCGGCGATGAAGTCCTCGCGCGCGATCGGCTCGCGATTCTTGCGAACCGGCACGCGCGCCTTCCCCGCGTACGGTTCCATGGAGACCCGGCCGATGATCCACGCGTCGGCGTCGAACGTCGCGGCGGTGCGCTCGTACTCGCGCGTGGCGTTGGGGAGTTTCCAGTCGCGGATGACGATGCGTCCGTCGATGGAGGGAAGCATGTGGCAGATGACGTACGGGCGCGGTGCGGTTCGCATGAGTGTTTTTCATGCTACCTTGCCTCCCTTCATGCTCGCCGCCCTCGCGCTCCTGTCCGTGCTTTTCCCCGCGCCGCTGCATCTGACGCGGGAGGTGACGGATCCGATCCGCGGATCGAAGTCCGTGATCGAGGAGTATTGCCACGGCAATCGCGTGGTGTCGGTGTCGGGACATCGCACCGCCATCGCCGAGTACGACAAGGGCACGGTCACGACGATCGATTTCGATGCCGGCACGTACAGCGTCGCCACGTTCGACGAGCTGGCGAAGGCATGGCCCGCGCCGAAATCATCTCCCGCGATGCGCGTCACTCCCGACCCGCACCACACCGTCTCCCGCGAAGCCGCCGAAGTCCTCCTCGGCGCCGCCTATCCGCTCCCGCCCCTCTCCGATAAAGTCCTGGGCACCTTGCGCAGCGGTTCGCGCATGGCCTCGAATTCCGCGGGCGCGCCCGTCGAGTACGCGCTGCCCGCCGAGCAGATCGTGGAGCTCGGCGAGGGACTGGAGCTGCGCAACAGCGTCGTGCGCGTGGGCAGCGAGCTCGCGCCCGCGGACGTGATGTCGATCCCGCCCGGTGCGCGCCGCGTCGAGGCGAAAGAGCTCGCGCTGCGCCGCATGGCCGCGGAGCTCGACGGGCAGCGGTAGGGATTTCCTTCCGTCGCGGCACTCCCTGAACAGGGAGGAAGCACCATGGCAGGATGTCCGGCTCAATCGTTCTCGAACGTCACGCAGTCCGTGTGGGACTGTCTCGTCGCGAAGGCCGCGGGGTATGGCATCACGATCTCGACGCCGAGCGGCCAGGCTTCGAAGCTCGGCTTCACCTTCCAGTGGAACTGGAGCTCAGCGAACGGCACGCTGATGATTCAGTGCACGGACAAGCCCTTCATCATCTCGTGCAGCACGATCGAGGGCGAGGTGATGAAGATCGTCACGGGGTGCGGCGGGACGGCGAGCTGAAGCCGGCCGCGACTTCGCGCAGGTCGCATTCGACCATCTCGCGGATCAGCTCCTCGAACTGCACGGTCGGCTCCCATCCGAGGACGCCCTTCGCTTTCGACGCCTCGCCGATGAGCGGCAGCTTTTCGGCGGGGCGGACAAGGCGCTCGTCGATCACGACGTGATCGCGATAGTCGAGATCCGCCGCGGCGAAGGCGACTTCGCACAACTCGCGCACGGAGTGCGGATGGCCGGTGGCGATCACGAAATCGTCCGGCGTCTCCTGCTGCAGCATGAGATGCATGGCCCGGACGTAGTCGCGCGCGTGGCCCCAGTCGCGCACGGCGTCGAGATTGCCGAGGCGCACTTCGGTGGCCAGTCCGTGCCGGATCTTGGCGACGCTGCTCGAGACTTTCCTGGTCACGAACTCGTGGCTGCGCCGCGGGCTCTCGTGATTGAAGAGGATGCCGCTGCACGCGTACATGCCGTGCGACTCGCGATAGTTCAGCGTGAGGTAGTGGCCGGCCACCTTGCTGATGCCGTACGGGCTGCGCGGATGAAACGGCGTCTGCTCGTTCTGCGGCGACTCGCGCACGCGGCCGAACATCTCGCTGGAGCCGGCGAAGTAGAAGCGGCACCGCGGCTGGAGCTGCTGCAGCGCGGCCAGCATGTAATGCGCGCCGTTGACGTTCATGTCCATCGTCGAGAAGCCGTCCGCGAACGACTCCGCGACGAAGCTCTGCGCGCCGAGGTGATAGCACTCGTCGAACGGATGCTGGCTGACGACGTGGAAGATGGACGGATAGGACTCGAGGTTCGCGGCGTGCAGATGAACGCGGTCGAGGATGGAGGCCAGCCGGCGGAAGCGATGCTCGGGCACTTCGAGCGCCACGCGCCGCACCAGGCCGTGCACTTCATAGCCGAGGGCCAGGAGGTGCTCCGCGAGGTAGCTCCCGTCCTGGCCCGTGATTCCGGTGATGAGTGCGCGTCGGGACAAGTCGCGTGAAGGATATCAGCCGCGCGGGCCGCGATCGTGGCGCGCCTCGCGCAGCTCCGCGAGCACCGCGAACTTCGCCTTCTGATCGGCGTTCAGCAGCGCTTCGAATCCGCTCTTGAACGCGTCGCGCGCGGCTTTGATCTGCTGCATGGTCCGGTAGTTGGCGATGGCCAGCGTGCCCGCCTTGGCCGCGTCGCCGGCTTTGACGGCCGCTTCGAGCTGCTCGCGGTTCGTCTCCAGCGTCGCGTGCAGCGGCTCGACGGTGGATTGCAGCGTCGCGTGCAACGCCTGCGCGGCGCTGATCTGCGCGTCGGTGAGGTCGAGAAAGTCCGCGAGCTGCTGCGGCGACATCTCGGGACCGCGCCCGCCCATCGGCGGAGGTCCGCCTGGTCCTTCGTTGCGCCGCGGCGCCGCGATCGCCGCTGCGGCGATGCTGATGACGATGAGGATGCTGATGCTGATGCGTTTCATTGGCCTTCTGTCTCCTTGCTCATCCGACGCTCCGCGGCGCGCGCCGTTTACGCCGCGGCCGTTCCGGATTTCCAGACACCCCTGTCGGGTCTTTCGTACACTCCGCGTGCGAATGCGCGGCTCGCGCAGAGAGCGAGCCGCCTCGCGCGCGTGGCATCGCCCTCGCGCTTAGGCAGCGGCCGGAGGCCAGACCAACGTGATCCGAAAACTGATCCTGCTGCTTTTCCTCGCCGCGCCGCTCGCCGCGCAGGACGCGCACTTTTTCATCGAGCGCATCGAGGTGCGCAATCACAAGCGCGTGTCGCCGGACGTCGTCATCGCCGAGTCGCGGTTGCGCGAAGGCCATTCGTACTCGGAAGAGGATCTGCGTGACGCGTCGGCGCGGCTGGCGCGATTGCCGTTCCTGCTGGCCGCCGACTTCGCGCTGGAGAAGGGCACCGAGCGCGGAAGGCACGTGCTCGTGATCACCATTCACGAGACCAAGCCGTTCTTTTTTCTTCTCGACGCGCAGCCGTATTTCGATCGCAACAACTCGTTGCCGATCGAGGCGGACGAGGATCCGCGCGGCGCCACGGGCGAGAACCTGGCCCTCGGTTTCCGCTGGTTCGTGGGACGCCGCGGGGCCGTGCACCTCGGCTTCGCCGGCGTCGATCGCGATCGCGAGTTCTCGCGCGAGTTCGGCGCGTTCGCCCTCGGCTACACGCAGTACGACCTGTTCGGCACGCGCGCGTTCGTCACGCTGAACCTCAAGCGTCCGATCGAATACGGCGGCGCGCAGATCTCGCCGCAGGTCGTCGCGGGCATTCCGCTCGCGCCGAATCAGACGCTGACCGTGCAATACGACGAGACGCGTTTCAAGCGCGAGACGCGCGGCGGCAACTCCGGCTACGCGCAGCGCATCGTCAGCGCGCGGTGGGCGCACAACACGACCAACGAGCCGTTTTTTCCGACGCGCGGCACGCTCATTCAGGCCGGCCCGGTGATCGGCTGGACGGATGGCGAGTCGGTCGTGTTTCTCACCGATGACGCCACCAGCCATCACTCGCAGTTCTATGGAATCGAGACCGGCGCGACGAAGTACATCGAGCTCACCGATCGCGATTCCGTCTGGGGCGACGCGCGCGCCGACTGGACGCGCGCGCACTTTCGCGACTCCGCGCACCCCCTCGGCTACGACCGCGACGCGAACTACGGCAGCGTCGGCGCCGGCTACTCGCACAGCCTGTGGAGCCTCGAGGAGCGCGCCAACGGCGGCGATTCGCGAATCGAAGTGACCGCGCGCTACGCCAACCGCACCCGCCGCACTTACGTCGATCTGCCGGACTACAGCGCCTCGCGCGAAGCGGTCGCGCAGATCGGCGGCGCCTGGATCCGCCGCACGTCCTGGGGCACGCTCCGCCTCGGCGCGGGGTACGCGTGGTGAGGCGCGGCGCGGTATTCGCGCTGCTGATGCTCGCGCTCTCCGCGCGCGCGCAGCGGCCGGCGTTCTCGGTGCAGAACGGCGTCATCGCGGCGACGCTGCCGGCGTCGATCCTCCAGAACGCCAGCGTGAAGAAGCAGCTCGGCAGCGGACTGACGACCACCTTTCTCGTCGTGGCGCGCGAGGGCAAACGCGTCTCCGGCGCGCGCGTCGAGATTCGCTACGATCTCTGGGACGAAGTGTGGCTGGTGAAACGCGTGGAGCTCGACGGCAGGACCGACCGGCAACGCATCGCCTCGAACGAGGCGCTGGAGAAGTGGTGGCGCACGCCGCTGCGATTGCTCGCCGCGACGAACGCGGATCGCGTCCTGCTGCAGGTCGATCTCAACGTCCTGCCGTTCTCCGCGGCCGAGGAGGAGGACGCGCGGCAGTGGATCACGAAGTCGGGCGGCGTGGGCACGGCCGCCGGCGGCGGAGGCGGCATCGTCGACGCGCTGATCGGCACGACCATCAGCGCGAAGCCCATCACGTCGTTTCGCTGGAACGTGGACCTGTCGCTCCGATGACGCGCACGCGCATGCTCGCGGTCTACTCCTTCGCGGTGGTGGCCGCGGCGGCGCTCGTGTTCTGGTTCGTGCTGCATCGCGTCGGCGGTTTGTGGATGCAGGTGGCGTTGCGTCCGGAGGTCAGCGAGGCGCTGCAGCGGTCGATGGAGGATCAGAAGCACCTGCGCAAGCTCGATCCGCAACACAGCGACGCGTATCGCCGCCGCTTCGACGAAACGCGCACGCTGCTCAACCGCATGGAAGTGCTGCGCATGAATCGCGCCGCGGTGCTGCGCCGCTACGAGCTGGTGATGCTGATCCTCTTCGCCGGCGCGGCGCTCCTGGCCGCGGTCACGCAGTGGATCGGCCATCGCCGCGAACAACAGCGCGCGCGGCTCGAATACCTCGGCCGCGTCACCTCGCTGCAGGAGAGCGCCCGGCGTCACGCGCACGAGATCAAGGGACCGCTCACGGCCGCGCGCCTGGAGTTGGAGCGCTTCACCGATCTCGCGCGGCGCGGCGTGCCGGAAGCGGAGCTGAATGAAGCGCACGACAGCGTGTCCGAGGAATTGGAGCGGCTGGCGAAGTTCACGCGGGAGTTCTCGTCGTTCGGAGGCATGGGCAGTCCCGTGCTGCGCCGCGAGTCGCTGGGACAGATGCTCGAAGAGTTCTGCGCGACGTTCGCCAATGCGTGGCCGTCGATGAAACTGGAGGAGCGGGGCGGCGACGCCGTCGTCTGCGCGGACCGCGACATGCTTCGCCAGGTGCTGGTCAACCTCTGTACCAATTCCTCGCGCGCCTCTTCGACGCTGATCACGTTCGCCATCGTCAAGCACGACGGGCGGGTGATGCTCGACGTGCGCGACAACGGCACCGGCGTTGCGGAGTCGTTGCGAGAGCGCATCTTCGATCCGTACGTGACCACGCGCAGAATAGGCGAGGGGATGGGACTGGGATTGTCGATCTCGCGCAAGGTGATGCTCGATCACGGCGGTGATCTCGCGCTCCTCGCTTCGAGCGCGGGCGCCGTGTTTCGGGTGACGTTCGGAGAGAACGCGTGTTGATGTTGCCGGTCGCCGTGTTCCCGGTTGCCGGAGAGGCCTCGGCTTCGGGCCATGACGCCCATCGGCAACTGGCAACCGGCAACCGGCAACGCATGACGAAGGAGTCGTCATGCAGTTGATCCTCGTCGTCGAGGACGACGAAAAGATCGCCGCCAACATGACCCTGCGCCTGCGCGAGGAAGGCTACGGCGTCGTGCACTTTCGCAGCGCCGAGGATGGACTGGCGTATCTGCGCGACGCGAAACAGGTGCAGCCGGACATGCTCCTCGCCGACGTGCGCCTGCCCGGCATGTCCGGCATCGATCTCGTGCGCGCGCTGGGCGAGGCGATGCCGCCGACGATCGTCATCAGCGGTGAAGCCTCCATGAACGAAACCGTCGAAGCCATCCGCCTCGGCGTCCACGACTTCATCGACAAGCCCTTCAGCCGCGAGCGTCTGATCAAGTCCGTGCGCAACTGCCTGGAGACGTCCGCGCTGCGGCGGCAGGTCGGCGAGCTGCGCTCGCGCGATCAGCAGATCGTCGGATCGTCGGAAGCGATCCGCGTGCTCCGCGCCGCGATCGAGAAAGTGGCGCCGACGGAAACGCGCGTGCTCATTCGCGGCGAGAGCGGCACCGGCAAGGAGCTCGTCGCGAACGGCGTCCATCGCGCCAGCCGGCGCGCGGCGCGGCCGTTCATCAAGCTCAATTGCGCGGCCATCCCTGCGCATCTCATCGAGGACGAGTTGTTCGGCCACGCGCGCGGCGCTTTCACGGATGCGAAGACGGCCAAGCGCGGACTGTTCGAGGAGGCGGATGGCGGCACGCTCTTCCTCGACGAGATCGGCGACATGGAGCCCGCGCTGCAGTCGCGGCTCCTGCGCGTGCTCGAGGACGGGCGCGTGCGCCGCATCGGCGAGACCAGCGATCGCGCCGTGAACGTGCGCGTGCTCGCCGCCACCCATCGCGACCTCGAAGCGCTCGCGCGCGAGGGACGCTTTCGCGAGGATCTGTTCTTTCGCCTGTCCACCGTGCCAATCGACGTGCCGGCGCTGCGCGACCGTCGCGACGACGTGCCGCTGCTCTTCGCGACGTTCCTCCAGCAGTTCTGCGCGCGCAATCAGCGCATGCCGCTGTCCGTCGATCCCGCGGTGTTCAATGCGCTCGCGGCGTACGACTGGCCGGGCAACGTGCGCGAGTTGAAGAACGTCGCGGAACGATTGTCGGTCTTCGGCACCGATCCGGTCACACTCGAACAACTGCCCACGTCCGTGCTCGCGCGGCGCGCGGATGCGGAGAGCGGCATCGTGCGCATCGGCGAGACGGCGCCGGTGATGCCGCTGCGCGCGTTCAAGGCGCAGTGCGAGAAGGAGTATCTCGAAGCGGTGCTGCGCCGCACGAACTGGAACGTGACCAAGGCCGCGGAGATGCTGGAGATCCAGCGCACGCACCTGCACGAGAAGATGGCGGCGCTGGGTATCGTCCGGCCCGCCTGAAGTGTACGGAACCGTACCGTAAGCGTCCTCAATCCAAGACGTTACGTCCGGAATGCAGGACGCGAAAAATTGTTATTTAGAGCGTCCCGTATGACGCCACCCAATCACAACATCCTCCTCGTCGAGGACGACGCCAATGTCTCGCTGATGCTCTCCCGGCAACTCGGCAAGCGCGGTTATCAGGTGCAGACGGCCGCGACGATGACCGCCGCGCGCGAGCTGATGCGCTCGCCGTGGGACCTGGTCATTTTCGACCGGACGCTGCCGGACGGCGATGGCATCGACCTCTGCCGTGACCTGCGCGCCGCCGATGCGCACGTCTACATCATCATGCTCACCGCCGCGAACTCGGAGGCGGCCAAGCTGGAGGGATTCGCATGCGGCGCGGATGACTACATCACCAAGCCCGCGCCCATCGAAGAGCTGATCGCGCGCGTGCGCGCCGGCCTGCGCATCGTGTCATTGCAGAAGCAGCTTCTGGAGCTTTCGCAGTCGGATCCGCTGACGTCGCTGCGCAATCGCCGCGCATTCGACGAACGCTTCGGCCAGATCTTCGAGCACGCGCGGCGCTACGAGCGTCCGCTGTCTTTGGCCATCATCGACCTCGATCACTTCAAGGCGATCAACGACAGCTCGGGCCACGATCGCGGCGACGCGGTGCTGCGCGCCGTCGCGCGCATCCTCGGCGAGAACACGCGTCTCACGGACTTCACCGCGCGCGTGGGCGGCGAGGAGTTCGCCATCCTGCTGCCGGAGACGCCGCTCTTCGAGGCGCTGCAGTTCGGCGAGAAGATCCGCTCCGCCATCGCTGCGCAGCCGGTCGAAGGACACGAGGTGCGCGTGAGCATCGGCATCGCCTGCTTCCCGCACTCTCGCGTCGGCCAGGCGGAGCTGTTCCGCGCGGCCGATCAGGCGCTGTACCGCGCGAAGAGCAACGGCCGCAACCGCGTCGAGATCGAGCGGCGCCGCGAGTGCCGTCCGGCCAGCGCGGCGCGGAGCGCGACGGCATCGACCGCGTCGACCGCGGCGGGGTGACGGTCGAGTCGTCGAGTCGTCGAGTCGTCAAGTCGTCAAGTCGTCGAGTGTCTCCTGCTACGTCCGCCTCGCGCGGGCGCGGTGATGATCGAGTCGTCGAGTCGTCAAG
>DATLBM010000245.1:0-8442 GCA_035526885.1 Thermoanaerobaculia bacterium
CCAAGCGCGGCGGCCTGCTGCACGACATCGGCAAGGCCATCGACCGCGAGATGGAAGGCACGCACCTCGAGCTCGGCCGCCAGGTACTGGAAAAGTACGGCGAGAAGCGCGAGATCATTCATGCGATGGAGTGCCATCACGGCGATTACGACCCGACCACAGTCGAGGCCGTGCTGGTGAACGCCGCCGACGCGCTTTCCGCCGCACGGCCCGGCGCGCGCCGCGAGATCCTCGAGAACTACGTGCACCGCCTGGAGCGCCTGGAAGCGATCGCCAACCAGATGGACGGCGTGGCCAAGAGCTTTGCCATTCAGGCAGGGCGCGAGCTTCGCATCATCGTCAACTCGGAGAAGATCACCGACGAGCAGTCGATCTGGCTGTCGAAGGACGTGGCGCGGAAGATCGAATCCGAGTTGCAGTACCCGGGGCAGATCAAGGTGACGGTCATCCGGGAGATGAGAGCAACGGAATATGCCAAGTAGGCGCAGAGGCTCCAAGGCACAGAGGCTCAGAGAGTCTCGTGCTGTGAGCCTGTGAGCCTGTGAGCCTGTGAGCCTGTGAGCCTGTGAACCTTGATTAAAGTCCTCTACATCGGCGACGTCGTCGGCCAGCCCGGCCGGCGCGCGCTGCATCAGAAGCTGGAGACGGTGGTCGGCCGCGACATGGTCGACTTCACCATCGTCAACATCGAGAACGCCGCGGGCGGATTCGGGGTGACTGAGGCCATCATCGAGGAGCTCAGCGACCTCCCGATCAATGCTTACACCTCGGGCAATCACATCTGGGACAAGAAGGATTTCGTCGACAACTACGAGCACTACCCGCACGTGATCCGGCCGGCGAACTACCCGGCGGGCAATCCCGGCACGGGCAAAGTCATTCGCCAGACCGCCGGCGGCGTGAACGTGGCCGTGATGCAGTTCATGGGCAACGTGTTCATGCCGCCCATCGACAATCCGTTCTATTGCGCCGACAAAGAGCTGGCCGCCCTCGGCGACGCCACGAAAGTGATCATCGTCGACATTCACGGCGAGGCATCGTCGGAGAAGCAGGCGTTCGGGCGCTATCTCGACGGACGCGTTTCCGCGGTCGTGGGCACGCATACGCACGTCCCCACCGCGGATGAGCGCATTCTGCCGGCGGGCACGGCGTATCAGACCGACGTCGGAATGACCGGCGCGTACGATTCGGTGATCGGGTTCCGTCCCGACGAGGCGTTGCACCGGTTTCTGATGAACACGCCGCGGAAGCTGGAAGTGGCGAAGCGCGACATCCGCCTGTCCGGCGCGCTCATCGAGATCGACGAGACGACGGGCCGCGCGGTGAAGATCACGCGCGTACGCGAAGACCTCGCCGACTAGTCGGCGAATTGAGAAAATTGTGAATTGAGAATTGAGAATTCAAACCCGCCCAATTCTCAATTCACAATTCACAATTCTCCATTGGCCGTCATCGCCTTGGGGCACGTGCATGCCGAGGATCTGGTAGCGCTGACGCCGCATTTTTCGCGGATCGAACAGCTCGTGCTGGATGTGCCGCCGCGCGATCCGCTCTCGAAGCACCGCGCGGAGTTCAATCGCGCCGTCGATGCCGCGACCGCGGACTGGGTGCTGGTGATCCGCGAGCGCGAGAAGATCGACGACGAGCTGGCGAAAGAGATCGCGCACGCCGCGGCGGAGGGAAAGGCGCGCGGGTTTCGCATCCGCAGCGTTCCCATGTACGCGGGACAACCGCTGCGCATCGGCGCCGCGCACGAGGTGCGGCTCTTTCATCGCCGCTATTACCTGCGCTTCGCGAACAAAGGCCAGTGGCAGGAGCTCATGGTGCAGGGGAGCGTCGTGCGCCTGGCCAGCGTGCTGCGCTCGTTGACGTTCGTGTCGCACGATGAGCATCGCGCGCATCTCGCCGAGCGCGCGGCGCCGCATTCGTGGCTGCGGCGCGCGCTGTTGTTTGTGCGGTACGTCATCGCCACGCGTGCGCGCGATCGCGCAACGTTGCGCTACCTCTGGATCGAGGCGGCGTACGACGTACCGCAGCCGTGATTCAAGCCGTGGCCAGCGTCGGCGTGATGGGCATCCGTCGCGGCATCGAACGGATGGTGCCGTTCGCGCGGAACTGGCGCGGCGACATCCCATAACGCAGGCGGAACTGCTGGCGGAAGTAGTTCTCCGAATCGAATCCGCAGCGGCGGGCCACCTGCGACACGCGCACGTTGCCGCCCTTGAGCAGACGCGCCGCTTTCTCGAGGCGCTTCTCCTTCAGGAACTGGCTGAGCAGGCGGCCGGTCAGTCGATGGAAGCGGCCCGAGATGTATTGCCGCGTGTAGCCAAGCTCCTTGGTCACGGCTTCCACCGTGACTTCTTCGTCCGCACGAAGGCGGCGGCGCACCGTTTTGATCAGCGCTCGCAGCAGGCCGTCCATACGATTCTCCTTGACTGGACTGGGACCACAATTGAATGGCCGGTCGACCCGCGCTACCCTGCCTGGAGTCGCTGGGACTTCCGAACCCGTCTTTTTTGGATGGAGAAATTGTAGCTCAAAAAACGGAGCGCACCGTGCCGGATGACGATTTCCTTAGAAAAGTCCCTTTATTCGTCGAGTTCGACGAAGACGAGCTCGAGCACCTCGGCCGCGGTCTGGTGACCTCGCGCTTCGAACCGGGCGACATCATTCTTCAGGAAGGCAACGCCAACCGCGCGCTGCACATCCTGCGCAGCGGACGCATTCGCGTGTCGCGCGAAGTGCAGGACCGCGAAGTGTCGCTGTGCGATCTCGTTCCGGGCCAGACTTTCGGTGAGCTCTCGATCATCGAAGACGGCGTCGCCTCGGCCACGCTGCGCGCGGTGAGCGATGCCGAGGTGTGGTCGATCTCGATGAACGACCTGGCGGGGTTTCTGCGATTGAAGCCGGCTGCAGCCGCGAAGTTCTGGCGCGAGGTGGCCGTCGATCTGCGCCGGCGCCTCGTGCAGACCAACGACGTCGTGCGCAGCTACTTCGAAGTGAATCGCGCGCTGGTCGAGAATCCGACCTTCCGCGAGGCGTACGCGATGTGCAATCGATGATCTATCCGGGCGAAGTGGCGTGGTATGCGACGGGACGGTTTTACGTGTCGTCGAAAGATCAGTCGCTGTTCGACGCCGGGTTCTTCATCCATCTCGCAGGGATCGACGGGTCGCTGTTCGCGAACGACACGGTGAACGAGGCGAATGCGTTCTTCACCTTCGCCGCCGAGCCGTTCACCGCCAAGCCGTACACGAATGGCGCGCTGGCGCTGGGACTCGACACCGTCGGCGGTTTCAGCGTCTACCTGCAGAATGATCCGTGCGGCACGTTCGAGGATCCGTCGTCGTTCGCGAAGGGACGATGCATCGCCACGTTCGAGCGCGTGAGCGTCGTCGTTGGCGCGACGGTGGGCACCGCGGTCCTGTCGAATGCGTTCTCCGCGCGACTGGCCTCCAGCACGCCCTTCGAATTCTGCGGCGTGACCTACGACCTCGCGGAACTGCTGCCGCACGGCATCACGCAGTGGGGGACCGCGTCGCCGCAGGCGATCGCGCCGCCGCCCGCGGGCTATTCGACGGTGCTGCCGTTCATCGGCTCCGCGATCAAGGTGGGCTGACGTTCTTCCGCGTCCACCGCTCCGCGTCGCGCTGGCGATACTTCTCCATCATCGCGCCGAACTTCGCATCGAGATCGATGTCGAGCGAATTCGCCAGACAGACCAGAACGAAGATCGCGTCCGCGATTTCTTCGCCCGCGTCGCCGATCTCCTCGCCGGGCTTCGGCTTCTTGCCTCCGTACTGGTGCATCAGCACGCGCGCCAGCTCGCCCACCTCCTCGGTCAGCCGCGCGAGCATCGGCAGTGGCGCGAAGTAGCCTTCCTCGAATTGCGAGATCCATTCGTCGACTTCTTTCTGGATGGTTGCGAATGCCATGTTAGGATTTTCTCCTAATGCGGGTCCTCACGGCTTGGGTGATGGGTGTGGCGATGCTCGCCGGCGCGGCGCAGGCGCAGGTGCGTCTGACCGTCAAGCGAGACGGCACGAAAGTCATCACCAACTTCGGCGATACGAAGCGCGGCAGCGATCTCTCGTGGCTGGCCAAACAGCACGACCGACGCACGAAGTACGACACGATCATCGAGCGCTACTCCTCGAAATATCGCGTGGATCCGACGCTCGTGCGCGCCGTCATCCAGGTGGAGTCCGACTTCAACGTCGCGTGCATCTCCACCAAAGGCGCGCGCGGCCTCATGCAGCTCATGCCGGAGACGGCGAAGCGTTTCGGCGTCGCCAGGATTCATGACCCGGAACAGAACATCGACGGCGGCGTGAAGTACCTCGCGTATCTCACGCGGATGTTTCCCAACGATCTTCCGCGCGCTCTGGCCGCGTACAACGCCGGCGAGAACGCGGTGCTCAAGCACGGCGGCATTCCTCCGTACTCCGAAACGCAGAACTATGTGAAGCGCGCCATGACCGTCTACTACGGCCGTCCCTACGGAGGCCTCGGCGGCGGAGTGTCCTTCGCCGGACGCCGCGGAGGCGCGAAGCTGCGCGGCGGTTTCGGCAAGCCCGCGGTTGTTGCCGCTCTGATTCCGCGCGCCAAGTACCTCGGGCAAGTCGCAGCGCGCTGAGCGCGCTACAATCCGCGCGCGATGCCTGAGCGTGATCCCGCCGTGGCGCCCCCGTTCGACCAGGGCGTGTTCCTGCTGCATTACAACCGCGGCCGGGAAGCGTTCCAGGAAGGACGCTATGCCGAGGCGCGGCGGGAGCTGGAGGCGGCGCAGAGACTGCGGCCGGAGGATGCCGACGTTCTCAATCTGCTCGGACTCGTTTACTTCAAGACCAACGCGTTCCCCGAGGCGGAAGTCATCTATCGAAGACTGATCGGGGAGAACCCGAACGTCTTCATCCTCCACTCCAACCTCGGGCTGATTCTGTTCAAGCAGCACAAGAACGACGAGGCCGAGACGTTTCTCCTTCGGGCCATCGACCTGCGGCCGAACTACGCGAAGTCGCATCTGTATCTGGGACTCCTGTACCGGCAAAAGAAAAAGTTCGGACTGGCGCTGGAGCATTTGAAGTTCGCGGGAGCGGACAAGCTCGTGCGCGAAGTGGAGCAGGAGATGCGTCCGCCGGTGGCGCCGCCTGCAGCCCCCAAACCGGCGCAGGAGAAAGTCACGACGCAGAAGATCCGCGCGCTCGCGCCGGAGAACGTGCACGTGACGCAGCCGGGCAAGGTGCCGACGCCGCCAGTCGCTCCGCCGCCGCCCGCAGCGGAACCCGTGCCGCCGCCGGCGCCGGCGCCTCCGCCCGTCGTCGAGCCTGAGCCGGCGGTCACCGCCGCGCGGAAATTGCAGGAGGCGGTCGACGAGCCGCAGCACATCGAGGCCAAGCGCATCGACGTCGCACGCAAGATCGAGGGCGCGTCGCGCACGTTCACCCTGCACGAGAACGGGTTCCTGGAGATCAACTTCGCGCGCTCGGTGCACGTGAAGCGCGGCACCGTCTCGAGCTACTCGGGCAACCTCAAGTTCATCGCCGAGTCGGGTCTGCTCGGCACCACCGCGCAGACGCTGGTCAAGGCGGTGGGGCAGGGGAAGATCTTCGTCTACGAGCGCGGACGCAAGACGTTCCTCCTCGATCTGCACGATGAGTTCATTTACGTCGAGGGGAGAAATCTCCTCGCGCTCGAAGACTCGCTCACGTATCGCGTCGAGCCGATCTACGACGCGTCGTACCAGCGCAAGATCGACACGGTGAAGATCTTCGGCAAAGGCTCGCTGGCCATCTCCACGTCCATCGAGCCGCTGACGATGCGCGTCACGCGCGAGTATCCGCTGTCGATCTCATCGAACGCGCTGGTGGCGTGGACGGGCAATCTCATCCCCACGGTGGTCGACGACAAATCGCTGGAGACGGTGATGATCGAGAACACCGACGTGGGCGGATTCAAGATTCGCTTCGAGGGCGACGGCGTGGTAGTCAGCGAGCAGTAGGTGTCATCCTGAGCTGCGCAGACAGCGAAGGACCTTCCAGCGCGCCACGAAGCCAAGGGGAAGGTCCTTCGACCGTCCTCCGCTTCGCTGCGGCGGCTCAGGATGACACGGGAGGCGAAGTGTCATCCTGAGCGAAGCGCAGCGAAGTCGAAGGACCTTCCAGCGCGCCACGAAGCCAAGGGGAAGGTCCTTCGACCGTCCTGCGCTTCGCTGCGGCGGCTCAGGATGACACGTCTCATTCCCCCTCGTGCTCGGCGCCCCACTCCATGGCCAGCTTGTGCGCCTCGCGCAGATCGCAGTCGCGGTCCCAGCTCGCGAAGAATGGTCGCAGCGCCGGATCCTCGAACGCGTGCTCGAGCACTCCGCAGATGATGCGGTTCTGCGTCGCCACGTCGGCACGCCGATAGAGTTTCTCCAGGTCGATGGCCACGCCGCGCAGCGCGCCGGCGGCGCGTCCACCGAGTTGGCGCCATCGCTTCATACAGGCCGCGAGATCCCAGGCCGCTTCGTAGCCGCCATGGAGATAGTCACCCGGCGTCGGATTCTCGTCGATGCACCGAAGGAGATAGCGGCGCATGAACTCGACCTGTTCCTCCGCCGGGATCTCCGGCTGGATGCGCGACCACGCGGAGTCGGTCAGCGTGTACACGACGCTCCACGTCAGCAGATCACCCGAATCGATCCAGCGCCGCACGTCGTCGCGCGCGATCGCACCCTCGCCCCGCAGCGCTGCCAGCGCCTCGGCGTAACTCATCCCATGCCCATGACGCGCAGCGCGACGGGAACGATGATGAACAGCTGAATGGCGTCGAAGACGCCGTGCGCGATGATGCCCGGCACCACGTTCTTCGTGCGCCAGAAAGCGATGCTGATGATGATCGAGACGACGGTCACGCCGACGAGCAGCATCGGATTGCCGTACGTGAAATGCGCCAGCGCAAAGAGCAGCGTCGAGGCCACGAGGCCGATGCGCTTCTGCAGGAACGAGCGGAAGAAGAACTCCTCGACCGTCATCGCCGACAATACGATCAGCGCTTTCTTCCACCACGCCAGCGCAGCCATCCACGGAATCGCGGCCGGGGGCGCGGGCGGATTCTTCATGAAGCCCAGCGCCTGCAGCAGCAGCGCGATGACCGCCGCGACGGCCAGGGTGGTGATCCACCCCGCCACACCGACGGAAACGCCGATGGCCGCCACTTCCGCGGGACGTTCATGACGGATCTGCAGAAACTCGCGCAGCGCCGGCGCTCCGGACAGCGCCCACCATCCCAGAAGAAAGAAGATGAGGATGCCGTGCATCGTGAAGACGTCGAGGAACGACATCTGCGCGATCTGCTTCGCGGTCGGCTGATTCTGCGCGGAGTGCGTGACCAGCGCGGTCAAGCCGCCGAGGAAAATCGCCAGCCACAGGTACGCCGCCCACTTCATCCACGGCCGCGGAAAGCGGTCGCAGCTGAGCAGGTTCCAGCGCTCGTTGAGAAACACGATGACGAGCCAGACGACGAGGACGGTGCCGACGGTGATCGCGTAGATCATGCGCGGGCGAAGTGTAATGTAGGACCGTGTCATCCTGAGCCGCCGCAGCGAAGCGGAGGACGGTCGAAGGACCTTCTCCCGCTGCGTGGCGCGCTGGAAGGTCCCTCGACTTCGCTCGGGATGACACGTCCTACATCTGCTCCTCGGCCAGCACGTGCAGGCCGAGGTAGCCGAGGACGTGCGCGATGCCATAGAGGACCGTCACGGCGAACGTGCGCGGATGCGAGAGCGGATTCATGAGGCGATGGGTGATGTCGGCGAAGAGCGGCCGCGGATCGGTGAACACTTCCCAACTGTTGAAACGCACGAAGCGGCCGAGGTAGATGCCGAATGCCGCGACGAGCAACGCGACGACGGCGGCCGTCCATCCCACGCGCAGGCCCCATCGGCGCGCGGTGGCGCGCTGCACGATCATCGTCGAGCCGTACCCGAGGAGCAGGCCCGTCCCGGCGCACGAGATCAGCAGCAGCACGTCGTACCAGAGCGGTACCGGCGGCCGCGCGCGCAGATGAATGAAGTCGGTGACGATGTACGGCGCATTCGGCAGAAACAACAGCCAGACGATGAAGGCCAGCCATCCCGCGGCGCGCCATCGCGTGCGTGCGTAGGCCTCCGCGGCGACGAATGGAATCGCGGCGAGAAACAGATTCCAGAAGAGGAAGTAGTAGGAGACGTTGTGCGCGCGCATGCCGCGCAGCGACAGGAGGATCGCGCACCACGACAGCAGCAGGCCGAAAGTGAGAGCGCGCTTCACGCGGGGGCGACGTCCACCTGGTTGTCGTAGAACGTCGCACCGTGGCCGATGTCGGTGATGGCCTGCGACGTCGTGTGGTTCGCGTTCGCGCGATCCTCGGTGAGCTTGGCCCACCACACTGACGGCGCCGCCACCACTCCCGGCCGCACGC
>DATLBM010000246.1:0-2102 GCA_035526885.1 Thermoanaerobaculia bacterium
CCTCAGCAGATTCGGGTTCCGCGCGAAATATGCGGTCGACACGAGATCGACGTGCAGCGCGGATTCGTTTGTATTGCGATAGATCCGCCCCGCGTCGTCCTGCGTCACGCCCCACTCGCCGCGCTCGAGCGTCTTCTGCACTTCGAAGACGCCGTCCTTCAGGCGGAGGTTGATGTCAACGACACCGGCCGTGTACATGCGGTTGTCGAGCGCCCAGTAGAATCCGTTCGCGTTGTTCTCCGGGTTGACTTCGAACACACCGTATTGGTTGGTCACCAGTTCCTTCGTATCCATCCGAAGATCGCCGTTCGTGTCGTGCATCAGCCACGCGTTTGGCGGCTCGCCAACCAGCACGCCTCGGTCGAGGACCTTCACCGCGCGCGCGAGCACGAGGCCGTCCGCGAACACGGTGCGCTTGTCCATCCGTCCATCGGCGTTGGTGTCTTCGAGCACGACGACGCGGCCGATCGGATCGTGTTCGTCCCAGCCCGCGATGTCGTTCATGTACCCGGGCATCTCGACCGCCCACAGGCGTCCCTGGGGATCCCAGTCGATCGCCACGGGCTCCTGGATCATCGGCTCGCTCGCGACGAGCTCGAGACGATAGCCGGGCGGCATGAAGAACGTCTTCAGCGCGTCCTCAGGATTGAGCGCCGGTGATTCGTTCGAAACGTTCTGGATGCCCGGCGGCCACGGCCGATTCGCAGGAGAGCTCTGGTAGGCGTACCCCGTCGCGACCGTCACCGCGAAGTAGAGGACGACCGCGCGCAATCTGTTTATTGTCATCGAAGAATCGTTGTCGCGTCCTTCGTTCGCGGGACGCCAAGTCGAACCTGCCTACTTGCGGAGCTCCGCGAGGGAGACTTCCGCGCCGCCGCGTTCCTTGCTCAGTTGCGCCGCCGACATGAACTCGAAAATCTCGACCGTCTCGGCGGGATCGACGGGCGAACGGCCGGTGTGAAAGAACTGTGCGATCGCGAGCTCGAGGGTGTCGTACTCCGGAACCGTGGATGACGCGGTCGTGCCTTTGTCTCCCCACATCTGGATCATCGGCGGCTTCTGGGTCGATTTGAGGGGACCGTAGTAGCTTCCAATCCGGCCGTCGCGCCACTTGCACGTGGTGACATCGCCGTCTCCCTCGATCTTCCGCGTCAGGCTGACGCACCCGGTTCCCATCACGGCGTAGAGCGCCTCGACGCCGTGGATCCCGTAGTAGTAGAGATCGGGATGGTGCTCGAGCGGATTCAGCGGCGAGCTCGCCTGGACTCTGGTCACTTTGCCGATCCCCGGATTGTCGCGGAGCCGCGCGATGTCCGGGTGAAAACGGTACGCCGAGGCGCTGAAGAACGCGGTCCCCGTCTCTTTCGAGATCTGCATGATGCGGTGAACGTCGGCGACGCTGGCGGCGAGCGGCTTGTCGACGAACACGCGCTTGCCCGCCTTCAGCGCGGGGGTGATCTGCGCCAGGTGCGGCCGGCCGTCCACGCTCTCGAGCAGCACGACGTCGACCTTGGCGAGAAGCGCCTCGATGGTGTCCACGATTTCGACGCCGTGTTTCTCCTGGATCGTTTTCGCGAACCCCTCGAGCCGGTTCGCGCTGATCGCGATATCGGGGCTGCCCCCCTTATACGCCGCGACCACCTTGATTCTCCACTCGGGGTGCGACTGGAACATCGCGGTGAACGCCGGCACATGTGAAGTGTCGGTGCCGATGATGCCCGCGCGCAAGTCGCGCGTGGCCCACGACGCCGGCGGTACCGGGGAGCCCGGTGCCGGCGACTGCCCCTCTATTGACACTCCACTGACGCCGAGCGCGCACACAATCGCCGCGGCGCGCAGGAGAAGTGTGCAGGCACCGCGGGCGGTACGTTCGGGCGGGCTCATCATGGTCGCTGTCCTCCACGTCCTGCAATCATCGCAGTCAGCTCTTCGTTCGTCCACGGCCGCGCACGGCCCGCGGTCGCGGCGCGCACGGCTTTGACCGTCGCGGCCTCGACGGGAGTTCCGGTCTGCCCCCACTCCCGGCGCACATACGTGAGGACCGCCGCGATCTGATCGTCCGTGAAGACCTGGCCGACCGGCGGCATCAATCCAATCGGGCC
>DATLBM010000247.1:0-5544 GCA_035526885.1 Thermoanaerobaculia bacterium
GAAGAGGTGAGGTAGACGTCGCCATCGGTCCGCGCTCCGCACTTTTTACGCCGCTGCAGCAACTAGGAATCATCCTCGTCGACGAGGAAGGCGACGGCGCGTACAAGCAGGAGGAGACGCCGCGCTACAACGCGCGCGATCTCGCGGTCGTGCGCGCCCAGTTCCGCAACATCCCCGTGGTCTTGGGGTCCGCCACGCCGTCGCTCGAGTCGCGCGAGAACGCGGCGCGCGGCAAGTACACGCTGCTGCGGATGGCCTCGCGCGTGGAGTCGCGGCCGCTGCCGGACGTCGAGACCATCGACCTGCGCAAGGAGCGCGCGGAGAAAGAGGACAAGGGCTTCGTGATCTTCAGCGGCGATCTGAAGAAAGCGATGCGCGAGGTGTTCGACGCCGGCGAGCAGGCCATCATCCTGATCAACCGCCGCGGCTACGCGCCGTACCTCTTGTGCCGCGAATGCGGCCACGAGTTTCGCTGCAAGGACTGCTCGGTCACGCTGACCGTGCACCGCCGCGAGGGCCAGCTGATCTGCCACTACTGCGGCTTCCGCACGCGCATCCCGGCGAAGTGTCCGCTCTGTCAGGGCGAGGTGTTGCAGCCCATCGGATTCGGGACGGAGAAAGTGGAGGAGCGCTTCCGCGCGGTCTTTCCCGACGTGCCGGCGGAAGTGCTCGATCGCGATTCCACGCGGCGCAAGGGAACGCTGGTGCAGATCCTCGACCGCTTCCGCCGCGGCGACACGCGCGCGCTGATCGGCACGCAGATGCTGAGCAAGGGCCATCACTTCCCGAACGTCACCCTCACCGGCGTTCTCAACGCGGACTCGATCCTCGGCTATCCCGACTTCCGCTCGGCCGAGAAAACGTTCTATCTGCTGACGCAGGTCGCCGGCCGCGCCGGACGCGGGGAGCTGCGCGGCAAGGTGATGATCCAGACCGCGTTCCCGCAGCACTACGCCATCCAGCACGCGCTGCGGCACGACTACGAGGCTTTCTTCGCATCCGAGATCGAGTTCCGCCGCACGTTTCACTATCCGCCGCTGACGTCGATGATCGCGCTGCTGTTCCGCGGCGAGAACCTCGCCGACGTGGAGAAGGCGTCTCGCGAATGCGGAGAGCTGCTGGAGAAAGCGCTGGAACCTCTCAACGGCACGCGCATCCAGGGGCCGGCGCCCGCGCCGATGGCGCGCATCAAGGACGTGTGGCGCTTTCAGATCCTGCTGCGCTCCCCGATGCGCACGGGATTGCGCCGGGCGGTGGAGGCGGTGCTGCTGCCGCGCAAATGGAAGGGCGTGGAGGTGGCCATCGATGTGGATCCGATCAACATCTTGTAGGACCTATACGACCTATAGAACCTATAAGGCGCTTGAACTTTGGCTCTGTGAAGTAGCGCCCTTTCGCCAGGAAGCGCGCGCGCCGAGGCCGCGCCACGACAACCGTATAGAACGACGGCTGCCCCGCGCTGAGCAGCTCCTGCTCGGCGGTGATGAGTGAGTCGATCAGCGCGTTGCTCTGCTCGACGTACGGGAAGATCGACGCCAGGAGATTGCCACCGTAGTCGCGGCGCTCGATGACGTCGAATCCGATCGCGAGCTGCGGAAGAATCTCATCCGAGCGAATGGCCTCGGACGGATCGGCAGGCTCGATCGGCAGCGGCAGCACGGATGCCAGTCGCTGCGATTCCGGGATCATGTCGTACACGGCCCGCGCATACGCGAACGTCTTCGCGTTCCACTGCTGGCTCGACGGACCGACGTATTCATCGAGGTAGAACAAACCATCGGGACGCATGGCGCGGAGCACGGCGCGATAGAGCTTCTCCAGTTTGGCCACGTGATGGAGCGACTGATGCGCGAAGACGACGTCGTACGCATCGCGCGGCAGTTGCGGCTCGTTGAAGTTGCCGATCGAGTAGTGAATGCGATCGCCGAAACCCGCGTTCGCGGCTTCCGCGGTGGCGATGCGGATCGATTCCGCGGAGCCGTCGAACGCGTCGATCTCCTGGCAGATCCCGCGCTGCATCAGGTCGCGCTCCAGGCTTCCCGAGCCGCACCCGATGCTCAGCCCGCGGCGGAACGTGCGTCCATGCAGCCACGACGCGAACCAGTCCAGAGGCCACTCGTGTGGCGATCCGGAAACAGCGCTGTTGATGGCCCAGCGCACTCGCGGATGCGACATCCAGGACTGGTACTCTTGCGCGACGACTTCGCGGTCCCAGTAACGCGCCGCTCGTTCATCATTCTCGGTCATCCAAACCCATGCTAGCCGAACTGGTTTTCGTTACCCGACTCCTTGGCCTCATGAGCAGTACCCGCGAGATCGACGTGAGAGTCGATCCATCCGTGCATTCGGTCGAGATCATTCTCGACGACGAACGCGTCGGTCTCCTGCGCGGCAAGCCGTGGAAAACGCGCATCGACCTCGGGCACGAGCTCGCGCCGCACGAGCTGGTCGCCATCGCGCGCGATGCCGAGGGCAACGAGCTCGCGAGGGACGTGCAGTTCATCAACGTGCCGCGGCCGCAGGCCGAGGTCGGGGTGATGCTGCAGCGCGACCGGGCAGACATCACCTGGCAGCACATCGGCGACAAGATGCCGACGAAGATGAAGGTCAAGCTCGGCGACAAAGTGCTGGCCGGCAAAGTCACGCACAGCGTGAAGCTCCCGCCGGTGTCGCCGGCGGCGATCAACGTGTTGACCATCGATCTCACGTTCGAGGACGGGTCGACGGCACATCGCGAAGCCGTCTTCGGCGGCGTGTTCGCCGAGGAGATGCCGGCGGAGCTGACGGCGACCATCGTGCGCGAGCGTGCCGAGGGGCGAAAGGACAAGGCCGCGTGTTTTCGTCACGACGGGAAGGCGGTGGCGGCCAGCGAAGTCGAGCTCTCCGACGCGATGCTCATCGTCGTGCGCCACCCCGACACGCCCGGCGGAAAGTTCCGCAAACACAACCTGCGCGTGGTGCCCGAGAGCCGCTTCATGATGAAGAAGACTTTCCTGCGCTACGTCTGGCCGACCGCGAGCGGCAGCGGAAACTCGGAGCTGTTCATGACTTCGAATCCGATGTCGGCCAAGAAAGGCGTGCGCTTTCTGCTGCTGGACACGATCGGACCGAAGTGGTCGGAGGTGCGGCTCACCGATGCCGTGGCCATCGCGGGAACCGAGGCGTTGCGCGAGCCGCGCCGCCGCGCGGTGCTGCTCGTTCTCAACGGCGAGGAAGACCAGAGCCGCTATCACCCGGAAACCGTGCGCAAGTATCTCGAGCGCATCGGCGTGCCGCTGTACGTCTGGTCGCTCGCGGGCCCGGTCGACGACAGCGACTGGGGCGAGGTGGAAGACGTGTCGAAGAACGCGCTGCTGGAGGCCGCGATCCAGAAGCTGCAGAGCGAGCTCGATCAGCAGCGCGTGGCCTGGCTGCCGCTCGATCCGTATGACGCGCTGCATGCCCAGGCGGCGCCGGATTGCGCCTGGGAGCCGTTGGCGAAGTAGGCGTCATCTTGAGCCGCCGGAGCGAAGCGAGTCGTAGTGTCATCCTGAGCCGCCGCAGCGAAGCGGAGGACGGTCGAAGGACCTTCCCCGGATCGTGGCGCGGTAGAAGGTCCTTCGACTCCGCTGCGCTCCGCTCAGGAAGACACCTCGGCTTTCGTGTCATCCCGAGCCGATGAACGGCGCTGGCGCCGGTGAAGGGTGAGATGAACTAAATTCTAGGGTGCGGCGCCCGCAGGCGAGGCCGTCACGACGTTGGTGCGCGGTACGAGCCCGTTCCCGAGCGTGGTCCCGGAAGATCGAAGTCGATTTGGTGACGAGCACACGTAGAGCGTGTGCTCGATCCCGTTTAGAAGAGTGCAGAGTCATTGATCTTCCGCTGCGGGTTCCGCAAATTCGATTTGCGGAGAGGCTATGTCCAAACGACCTCGAATCCTCCGGTCCCAGCGCAAGATTATCGGTCCCCTGGAAATCGTCAATCCCGACGCGGCGGGCATCGATGCCGGGTCGGAACATCACGTGGTGTCGGTTCCGGAAGATCGCTGTGACGATCCGGTGCGGACATTCGGCACATTCACGCACGATCTGCATGCGTTGGCCGCGTGGTTGACAGCGTGCCGGATCACGACCGTGGCCATCGAAGCGACCGGCGTGTACTGGATTCCGTTGTACGAGATCCTCGAAGAGAAGGGGCTGAATCCGAGGCTGATCGACTCCCGAAGCATCGGACGAAGAAACAAGAAGACGGACGTTGTGGACTGCCAGTGGATCCGGCAGTTGCACACGCATGGTCTGCTCGATGCCGCGTTCCGTCCACCGGCTGCGATCCTTCCGCTGCGTGCCTTCACCCGGCAGCGAAGGATGCTCATCGAGTACGCGGCCGATCACATCCGGCACATTCAGAAAGCGCTGGATCTGATGAATGTGAAGCTTCATCTGGTGGTCTCGGATACGGTCGGAGTGACGGGGCTGCGCATCATCGAGGCGATCGTGGACGGACAACACAACCCGGCCAAGCTCGCCGCCCTGCGCGAGCGCGGGTGCAAGGCCTCGGAAGAGGAGTTCGTCAACGCCTTGATCGGGAACTACCGCGAGGAGCATCTGTTCGCACTCAAACAAGCGGTCGAGTTGTTCAAGGTCTATCAAAACAAGATCGCCGACTGCGACAGCCGGATCGCCAAGCAGCTGGATACGTACGAAAAGCGCCGCACCGAAGGCCTTCGGAAAAAGAGCCGTTCGCGGCGCAAGAATCAGCCTCACTTCGACGCCCCTACGCTGCTCTATCAGATGGTCGGCATCGATCTGACGGCCATCGACGGACTGGAAAGCGGCAGCCTGCTCACGATCCTGTCGGAGACAGGAACGGACATGTCGCCCTGGCGCAACGGCGACAGCTTCGCGCAATGGCTCGGACTCAGTCCGAACAACCGCATCACCGGCGGAAAACGGATCCGCAAAGCAGCGCCGGTGATTCGACCGAATCGCGCGGCCCAAGCCTTCCGCCTCGCGGCCCAAACGCTGGAACGGGCCCAATGCGCACTCGGGGCATTCTTCCGAAGAATCCGTGCACGTCACGGCCGGCAGTCTGCCATCCGTGCAACCGCACACAAGCTCGCCAGGATCTTCTACGCGATGGTGAAGAACCACACCGAGTACCGCGACATCGGCGTCGACTACTACGAGCAACGGTACCGCGACAACTTGCTCAAGTCTCTGACGAAAAAGGCCGCTGCGTTCGGCTTTGCTCTCACACCAGTTGAGGAGGTTCATTAGAAGCCGCCGGAGCGCAGCGGAGGACGGTCGAGGGACCTTCCCAGCTCCGTGCCGCGCTGGAAGGTCCCTCACCGTCCTTCGTCCCCGCGGGACTCCGCCGGCTCGGGATGACACTTCTACGACTTCCACTGAGTCTTCGAGGCGCGCTCGCGAGACAGACGGAACAGCGCCGGAACTTCCTTCCTGCCGAGAATCGCGTCCGCCATCATCTCCCCCACCGCCGGCCCCAGCTTGAAGCCGTGACCCGAGCCGCCGCCCGCCACCCACGCGTTCGCGGCGTCGGGATGGC
>DATLBM010000248.1:0-2386 GCA_035526885.1 Thermoanaerobaculia bacterium
ATGATGCCAGACCCCCGATGCAGTGTCATCCCGAGCCGCCGAAGCGTAAGCGGGAGGACGGTCGAGGGACCTTCCCCCGAGCTTGCGGGGCACGGCGAAGGTCCCTCGACCGTCCTGCGGCGGCTCGGGATGACACAGTCCGCGCTAGATCGGGGGTCCCGGGGGAATGGCGGGCAAGGCTGGTGCCTGCCAGGTTTCAGGACGCGCGAGGAAGCGGTCGATGTCCGCTCTCATGGCGCTGCGATGCGTGTTCTCGGCGGTGCTGCGCGTATCGGCGAGGCGGTCCCGCAAGCGGCGCAGCGCCTCGAAGGCCTCGGCGCGCGCAAGCGGATCGGCTTCCGCGTTCTTCGCGAGATCGGTGAGTCGTACCAGCAGCACCGTGCGCAGTCCGCGCACGACCGGGCCCTGTCCCGCCGCGGCTTCGATCAACGCGTCCGCCACTTCGCGCAGCGTGAGGTTGTTCTCCTGCTGCGCGAGACGCGCGGCGCGCGCGGGATCGAGCAGCGCGGAGATGGTGATGTCCGCGCTCGTCATCGACGCGGCCACGGGGTCGAACGTCGGATCGGTGCGGCGCGGAAAGACCTCCGTGTTCGCATCACCCCACGCGTACGAAGGCGGCGGAATCAGGTCGCGAATGCGTTTCGGAATCTCGAGAAACGAAGGCTGCAGCGTGGACATCACGACGTCGAGTGCCTCGCGCTGCCGCTCCACGGGCACGCGCCGCGGCGGATCGGTGTGGCCGTACTGGAAGTACACGCCGCCGATCGACTTCGCCGCCGCCTCGAGCTGATAGCGATGATGCAGATACAACGGCACGAGCTTCTCTTCGAGCGAGGACAGCGGCTCGCTCGGTTTCAGGTTGCGCATGCCGAAGTCGTTCAGCGCGATCTGGCGCACGGCGATCTCGTGGCGCAGCATCTCCACGGGATCGCTGCCGTTGTCCCACACCGATCCGAGAGGGTGCGCGGCGCCGACGGGTCGCGAGTGCGGATCGGAGACGAAGCCGGGCACCGCGGCGGCCAGCGCCTCCAGCTCCGCGTCACTGTTCACCTTCTGATACGCGTACCGGATCGCCGCCACATCGTAAGGCCCCACCCCATTCGTATAAGCCTCGGACAGATCCAGCCTGCCGTTCACGATCTTGATGTACGGCGCGGGATAGTCCATGACCGAGGCGCGGCCGAAGACGGAGGCGGCCATGTTGTGATCGAGGCCGAGCGTGTGCCCGACTTCGTGCGCGGAGAGCTGGCGGATGCGCTGCAGGGCCATGATCGACGGCGACGTTTTCGGATCCAGCTCGTCGTACTCCGCGATCAATCCGCGCGCGAGGAGCACGTCCTGCCGGATGCGCAGCGAGCCGAGGAGCACGTGGCCTTTGATGATCTCGCCGGTGCGCGGATCGGTGATCGACGAGCCGTACGACCAGCCGCGCGTGGAGCGATGGACCCAGTTGATGACGTTGTAGCGGACGTCCAGCGGATCGGCGTCCGCGGGCAGCACTTTGACCTGGAAGCCGTTCTTGTAGCCGGCGGCTTCGAAGGCTTCGTTCCACCACGACGCGCCTTCGACGAGCGCGCTGCGGATCGGCTCGGGCACGCCGTTGTCGACGTAGTAGACGATGGGCTTGCCGGGCTCGATGCGATGCCGCGCGATCCAGCGTTTGGTGATCGGGTCCGTGAACGGCGAGGCGTAGTCGTAGAACTCGACGCCGAAGATGCCCACGCGCGGATCCTGCCGCCGCGGCTCGTAGCCGGGCTCGGGGAGCGCGACGAAGGAGTGATGCTCGCGGACGGAAACGACGTCCGCGGTGGGCGTCACGCCGCGCACGAGATTGCCGGGACGGTCGGTTGTGCTGAAGGTGAGCGTGGCCTCGACTTCGGTATTGCGCGGGAATGACTTCGTGCGCGCGAGATAGAGGGCGCTGCGATTGCGGTCGAGCGAGTAATTGCCCTGCTGCGAGTCGCGCAGCCGGCGCGCCACGCCGTGCGCGTCGCTGAGAAAGAACTCGGTGGCGTCGACGAGGACGCCTTTGTCGGTCGTCGATTCGACTTTGAATCCCGCAAGGATGGAGGTGGCGAAGGATTGCTCGACGGTGCGGCGCTCCGCGGCATCGTTGCTCAATGCGCGATAGGCCTGATTGGGCTCGACCATCAGCACGCGCGGCCCCACACGCTCGAAGCGGATGATGCGCGTCGGCCCGAGCTGCGAACGATCGAGGCCGATGGGATTGGAGCCGACGCCCGCCGCCAGCGAGACCTGCCAGATCAGCTCTTCATTGAAGCGCGTGATCTCCATCAGCAGCTTGCCGTTGGTCTCGTCCCAGCGGAGGGGGATGAAGCCGTCGAAACGAGTCGTCGAGGGGCCCGGTGGTTTTTCCTCTTGACGA
>DATLBM010000249.1:0-18951 GCA_035526885.1 Thermoanaerobaculia bacterium
AGTGGAAGCGTCCGCTGAGGCGCGCCAGGCATCGGCGCCGCCACCTCGCCGATCCGCCGTGCCCCCAACCGTAGATAGAACTCCTCGGCGTGCGGATCGGCCACCACGGTGAGCACGCCCGGCGCGCTGGCCCGCGCGTGCTGCACGAGCGCACGCCCCACGCCCTTGCGATGCACGCTCGGATCGACCCACACATGCTCTAAAAACGCGTGCTGATCGGACTCCTGCAACTGGCAGATCCCGACGACCCGATCATCAATCGATGCGACGAAGGTGCGATGACGCTCGATGTCGTTCTCGCTGATGTTGAGGTCCGCATCCCACGCTTCGAGCCATTCGGAGGGATAGCCCCAATGGGCTTTAGCGAGGCGCGCGAGCTCGGTCGCGCGCTCGGAGTCGGTGGAGACCGCGCGACGAATCTCGATTCGCATGGCTGACATTATGCGCCTTCGGCTTGGGGACGACCGGGGGCCTCCGGCGGCTGGGGCCGCGGCCCCAGACCCCGCTGGTTGGCCCGGCCTCCGCGACACGAGTGTCGCGGAGGCTGGGCCCGCAACGGGGTCCGGGGGCGAGACCCCGGCCGCCGGAGGCCCCCGGTCGTCCCCCAGCCGAAGGCGCTAAAGCAGCCGCGCGTGCCACGAGTCGCGGGCCGCGCGTTCCCACGCGCCGCTGCGGACGTCACCGAGGCGTTCGGCGGTCACGTCGAACACTTGCGTGTCGGAATTTGCTGCCTCGCGGAACTGGAGGCGCGGCACGACGCGCACCGACGATCCTTCGCGGAGGAAGATGCGGTTCGAGTCGAGGATCTGCACCTGCAGATCGCGCTCGAGGTCCTTGAGCGTGCCGAACATGCGATCGATGCTGCAGCCGCTGCGCTCGCGATTTTCGTCCGCGGCGATGACGAGGAAGCTGCCTTCGCGCAGGTCGCGCGCGCCGCGGATGGGGACGCCGTGCGCGGCCCAATTGTCGAGGAATTCGTCGACGCGGCGCAGCAGCCGCTCGCCCTGTTGCGCGTCGAGCGCGGGCGAGATGCCGAAGATCCAGATGTGTGCGTCGTCGCTGAGCTGATCGATGTTCACGCGCATGGGAGGCGTAGTTTATTAGACTGCGCCGGTGAGCATCGCAAAGATCCTGGACATGCTGACGGGGCGCACTTCGGAAGTGCAGCCTCAGCAGCATCACGACCCGCTGCGCCTGGCCACCGCCGCCATTTTGCTCGACATCGCGTACGCGGACGGCACGTTCACGCCGGCCGAGGATGGGAACGTGGCGGGGTTTCTGTCACGGAAGTTTTCGCTGTCGGAGGACGACACGCGCGCGCTGCTGGAAGGCGCGGACCAGATCCGCAGGAAGACCGTCGATCACTTCGCGCTGACGCATTACATCCGCAAGAACACGCCGCTCGAAGAGCGCATCGACATCGTGAAAACGATGTGGCGGCTCGTGTACAGCGACGGCACGCTCACCAACTACGAAGGCTATCTCGTGCGCAAGCTCGCCGACCTCCTCGGCCTCGAGCATCACGTGATGATCGACGCGAAGAGCGCGGTGCTGCGCGAGCTCGGCCAGTGAAGCGCGTGGCCATCATCGGCGCGGGACCGATCGGTCTCGAGCTCGCGGTCGCCTTCAAGCGCGCGAACATCGATTACATCCACTTCGACGCGGCGCAGATCGGCGCGACGATGCAGTGGTATCCGCTGGAGATGGTCTTTCATTCGAGCGCGGAACGCCTGGCCATCGCGGGCGTGCCGATCCAGGTGCCGGATCAGCAGAAGATCAAGCGCGAGGAGTTCCTGGCCTACCTGCGCGCCATCGTTTTGCAATTTGGATTGGAGGTGCGCACGTATGAGCGGGTGGTGGAGGTGTCATCCCGGGCGCAGTCGAGGGACCTTCCACGGCGGCGCGGTAGAAGGTCCCTCGACTTCGCTCGGGATGACACGCCGTTCACGCTGCACACGGACAAGGGCACGTACGAGGCCAGCGAGATCGTCCTGGCCATCGGCGCGATGCACGCGCCGAAGCTGTTGAACATCCCCGGCGAAGAACTGCCGCACGTCACGCACTACTTCCGCGATCCGCATACGTACTTCAACACCGAGCTGCTGATCGTCGGCGGACGCAACTCGGCGGTGGAGGCGGCGGTGCGCTGCCAGCGCGCCGGCGCGCGCGTGACCATCGCCTACCGGCAGGACGACTTCGATCCGAAGAGCGTGAAGTTCTGGCTGCTGCCGGAGATCCGGGCCATGATCCGCGACGGCCTGGTGCGCTTTCTGCCGCGCACGTGGCCGGTGGAGATTCGCGCCGATGACGTCGTGCTGAACACGGGCGAGACTCTGAAAACGGATTTCGTGCTCGCGCTCACCGGCTATCGCCAGGACACGTCGCTGTTCGAGAGGATAGGCGTCGATCTGCAGGGCGCGGATCGCAAGCCGCGGTTGAACGAGCAAACGATGGAGACGAACGTGCCCGGCGTGTTCGTCGCGGGGACGGCCATCGCCGGCTCGCCGGCGGAGCGCGTGCGCATCATCGTCGAGGATTGCCACGTGCACGTGCCGCGCATCGTCAGCGCGATCGAGCAGCGCCATGGCCGTTCTTGAGCTGCCCCGCGGCTATCGCGCCGACCTCACGCTCCGCTACCTCGGCCGCGACTCGGACTCGTTGTGCGAACGGGTGACGGGGAACGTGATCGAAACGGCGGATGTGCGTGTCATCCTGAGCCCCGCAGAGGGCGAAGGACCTTCCCGCGCGCGACGTGGAAGGTCCTTCGCCGTCTTCGCGACTCAGGATGACACGCCGGATCTCGCACGCGCCCGAAAGCTCCTCGGCCTCAACCTCGATCCGTCGCCATTCGAACGCGCGCATCCGACGCTCACGAAACCTCATCGAGGCGCGCACCTCCCGCAAACCGCCACCGTGTGGGAATCGCTGATGTGGGCGATCGTCGGGCAGCAGGTGAATCTCACCTTCGCGTACAAGCTGCGGCGCGTGCTCGTGGAGCTGTGCGGGGAGGAAGCGCGCAATGGTCTGCGCAGACATCCCGCGCCGGAACGCGTGGCAATGCTCGACTACGCCGCGCTCACGCAACGGCAGTTCTCGCTGAGCAAGGCGCGCTACGTCATCGACACCGCGCGGTTGATCGCCGAGGGGAAGCTCGATCTCGAAACGTTCCCGTCGCGCGATCCGTCCGAGGTCGAGGAAATGTTGACCAGCGTGCGCGGCATCGGGACCTGGACGGCCAATTACGTGATGATGCGCGGCTGCGCGTTTCCCGATTGCGTGCCGGCGGGCGACAGCGCGCTCAGCGCGTCGCTGCAGACGTACTTCGGGCTCGATCATCGTCCCGACGCGCACGAAACTCGCACACTCATGGAGCGGTTCGCTCCCTGGCGCACGCTGGCGACGTATCACTTCTGGTTGCGGAAATGAGAAAAGCACTCCTTCTTCTGATGCTTGCACTGCCGCTGCACGCGACCGAGATCGGCCGCAGCGGCGCGCACGTCTTCCACAGCAGCTTCTGGATGAACCTGCACGAGCGGTTGCGTCATGAGTCGATGCATGCCGAAGAGCATGCGTTCAGCGGTGCGGAAACGGCGGCGTGGCGGCAGGCGCTGGTCGTGTATCGCACCGAGGTCGGCTCGAAGAATCCGATCTTCGATCGCGGGCTCGCGCTGGTCTGGCACGCGCTCGCCGCGACGCCCGATGACGCGACGCCGAAAGACATTCCGCCGCTACTCATCGAGGCGCTGCAGCAGGCCGCGCCCGTGTATCGCGCGAGGCTTTGGAAGGAAGACGACGCGCGCAATCGCTTCTGGACCAGGGTCGCGGTGGTCATGCTCGACGAAGCCGGGGCGGAGATGGCGCGCGGGATCTCGCGCGTCTACGGCACGACCTTCCCGAAGCGCATCGACATGGAGGTGGCGCCGTTCGTCGACGAGTACGGCGCGGCGACGCCCGACGCGCACGACGGCAAATACCTGACCGTCGTGGCATCGAACGATCCCGCGTACCAGGGCTTCAACGCGCTGGAGATGATGTTCCACGAGCCGATGCATCACTTCGATCAGGCCATGCTTCGCGACATCGACGCCGCGGCCAATGGCGCGAAGGTGCCGCGCAACCTCTCGCATGCGCTGCTCTTCTACACGTCGGGCGAACTGGCGCGCCGCGCGTGGGCGAAACGCGGCATCGTGTACACGCCGATCGCGAACGAAGTCGCGAATCGCGCGTGGAAGGATCTCATCGCCCCGATCGAGAAGGACTGGACGCCGGTGCTGGATGGAAAGGTCTCGCGTGCGAAAGCGCTGCAGTCGTTGATCAAGCCTGAGTGAGCAGCGCGAAGCCGATCATCTTGTAGAGCAAACGCGCCCCGACGTTGGCGTCCCACTCCGTCTCGCCCGGCGAGACTTCGCAGAGATCGAGTCCGACGATGCGCTTGCCGGAGCGCTTGATCGCGCGCAGCAGTCCGATGGCCTCGTTCCACGACAATCCGCCGGGAACGGGCGTGCCGGTGCCGGGGCAGAGCGTGGGATCGAGTCCGTCGATGTCCCAGGAGAGATAGATGTTCGAGGGCAGCGCCGCGATGATCTCGTCGGCGATGCGCGCGAACGGCACGCCCTCTTCTTTCCGCGCGGCCATCTCCGCGTCATAGAACGTGACGATGCGGCCGTTCGAGCCGTCGATCATCGCGCGCTCGGCCTGGCCGAGGTCGCGGACGCCGACCTGCACGAGCCTGCCGATGCCGTCGATCCTGCGCATGACGTTGTTGAAGATCGACGCGTGCGACCAGGTGAACCCCTCGTACGCGTCGCGCAGGTCGGCGTGCGCGTCGAGATGGAGGATGCCCAGACCCGGATAGTTCTCCGCGTACGCGCGGATGGCGCCGAACGGCACGGCGTGATCGCCGCCGAGGATGACCGCGGTCTTTTGCGCGTCGAGGAGTGCGCGCGTTTGCGCGTACACCCACTCGTTGACGCGCTCGCTGATCGCGTTGACCTTCGTCGCGGCGTCGCGCGTTGCATCGTCGACCACGCCGCCCTGCTCGATGACGATCTCCGCGATCTTCTTCGCCTCTTCGTTCCAGTCGACGATCTGCCGCGGCACGTCGAGCATGGCGATGCCCGACTCGTAGGGGCGGCCGGTTTCCTGATCGAAGAGATCGACCTGCTTGGAAGCCTCGAACACCGCAGCCGGGCCGTTGGACGTGCCGCCGCCGTACGACGTCGTGGCTTCGAACGGCACGGGCACGATCACCACGCGCGATTCCTCGGCACTGAACGGGAGTCCGTAGATTCCGGTGTCGCCGACGGCGGCGGCATCGGGATCGAAAAGGCGCGGATTAGGCGCGGGTGTGGGTTTCATGATCGGGATCGATGATACGAGCGATGAACGATGAGAGATGAGCGATGAGCAACTGCAGAAGAGCCGCTCATCGTTCATCTCTCATCGTTCATCGCTCGCCTTTCAGTCCATGTCCATCGGATTCACGTATTTCTCGTCCGATTTTTCGGCCTGCTCGAGCGCGGCCTTGAACTTCTCCTCGAGGATGCGCGCGCGGTCTTTCTGCGACTCGAGCTGGCGCTCGAAGCGGCGCTCGGCCTCGCTCTTCTGCGACTCGAGGCCCGCCACCATCGCGTCGAGCGAGCCGCCCGGCCCGCGCGTCTCCTTCGCCTTGTGCAGCAGCACCTCGCCGCTGAGGCGATCGACGATGAGCGTGGCCTGGCAGCACGGACACGTGATGTCGAAGTTGTTCATGACGGCGATTCTATCGCCGTCGTGTTGGTGTGTTGCCGGTTGCTGGTTCCCGGCGCGGCGTGGCCAGCAACCAGCAATTAGTAACCAGCAACGTCAACCGAGCGCTTGCGCGAGGTCCGCGATCAGATCGTCCGCATGCTCGAGGCCCACGCTCACCCGCAGCAGATTCTCCGCGGTGCGGCTGCCCGGTCCCTCGCTGGAGTTGCGATGTTCGATCAGGCTCTCCACGCCGCCCAGCGACGTCGCGCGCGTGAAGAGCTTCGTCCGCGCTGCAATGGCCAGGGCGTCGGCGCGCGAGCCGCGCACGAGGAACGAGAGCATGCCGCCGAACATCGACATCTGCCGCGCAGCAATGGCGTGTCCCGCGTGCGATTCCAGTCCCGGATAAAACACGCGCTCCACGCGCTCGTGCGTTTCGAGAAAACGCGCCACGGCCAGCGCATTCTCGCTGTGCACGCGCATTCTCACCGCGAGCGTGCGGATGCCGCGCAGCACCAGCCAGGAGTTGAACGGCGAGGCCACGCCGCCCGTGATCTTGCGCACGTGCTGCGTCTCCTCGAACAGCGCATTGCGCTCGCGGAAGACCAGCGCGCCGCCCTGCACGTCGGTGTGACCGCCGAGGTATTTCGTCGTGGAGTGGAGGATGACGTGGGCGCCGAGCTCGATGGGACGCTGCAGCGCGGGCGTGGCGAACGTCCCGTCGACGATGAAGATCGCGCCGCGCTCTTCGGCCAACGCGGCGAGCGCGCGCAGGTCGACGACCTTCATCAGCGGATTGGACGGCGACTCCGCCCAGATCAGGCGCGTCTCGTCGCGCATCGCGTTGCGCACGGCGTCGAGATCCTCCATCGCCACGACGTCGAACGCGATGCCCCAGCGCTCGAAATGCTCGTCCGCGAGTGCGCGGTAGCCGTAGTAGCAGTCGTCCGGGAGCAGCACGTGCGCGCCGCGAGGCAGCGTTTGCAGCAGCGCCGCGCCGGCGGCCATTCCCGAGCCGAATGCCAGCGCCGCGGCGCCGCCGTCGATCGCGGCCAGCGCCGCCTCCAAACGGTCCTGCGTGGGGTTGCCGTCGCGCACGTAGCTGTATCCGCGCGACGCCTCCCCTTCCTCGGATCTCTGGAACGTCGTCGAGAGATGCAGCGGCGGCGCGACGGCACCGGTGGCTTCATCGATATCTGACCCTGCGTGAATCGCTGTCGTTTCGAAATGCATCACGGGGTAGGATAGCGCGCGGGTTTGTGGGATGGCCCGGACGCGAAAAGCACAAGTTCTGGTTGTGGACGACGACGAGGCGGTAGGAGCGTTCGTTCGCGAGGTGCTGTCCGGATCGCGCTATCAGACCAGGTGGTGCTCGGACGTCGAGAGCGCGGTGCGGTCGGTGCAGGACGACGTGCCGGACCTGGCCTTCGTCGACATCGACCTCGGTCCCGAGACCAAAGGGTGGGATTTCCTGCGCGCCATCCGCGCCGACGCCGCCTCGGCGAACCTGCCCGTGGTCATGCTCACCGGCCACTCCGACACGCTCAACCGCGAGCGCTCGCTGCGCTATGGCGCCGATCGTTTTCTGCTCAAGCCCGTGACCGCGGTGACGCTGCGCCGCGTGGCCGACGAGATGCTCTCCTCGCGCGACGACATGTGGTGGAGCATGACCCTGCGCAGCGATCAGGCGGCGCGGCTCCGCGAGCTCTTCTACGACTCCACGACCGAGGTGCCGACCATGGCGGTGGTGGTCGACGACTTGCGGAAGATGGTCGACGACGGCGCGACGCTGGCCGTGTTCTGCATCGAGATCGAGCCGCTCTTCCGCATGGGCGAGCGCGAGGTGTGGGAGACCTTCGACACGCTGCGCCGCGAGTTCGTCCGCGGACTGCGCGTCATGGCCGGCCCCATCCTCGGCAACGAAGTCATCATCGGCACCTCGCACTCCGGCGCGAACGACTTCTACTGCTTCGCGCGCGTCGATGCGGCTACGAACGTTGCCAACGTGTCGCGGGAGCTGGAGCGCGCCGCGCGAACGGCGCTGAAGGCGATTCCGATCGAGGCGTCGCTGCGGGACGAAGTGGTCATCTTCGCGGGCGGCGCCTCGTTACTGCCGCAGCCGCAGTTCGCCCCGGCCGTCCTCTACAACGCCGTGCGCGAGGCCAAAGACATCGCGGAGCGCCGCGAGACGCGCTACTACTCGGCCATGCGCGAGCGCCTCGTGCGCGCCGTGCAGGACCAGCTCATCACCACCGTCTTCCAGCCGGTGGTGAATCTCGCCACGCGCGAGATCGTCGGCTACGAGGCCCTCTCGCGCGGACCGCAGGGCACGGAGCTCGAGAATCCGGAAGTGATGTTCGAGCTCGCGCGCGACTTCGATCTGGTGTGGGATCTCGAGGCGCTGTGCATCGAGAACGTGGTGCCGTGGCTGAACGACGTCTGCGCGCGGGGCTATCTCTTTTTCAACCTGGAGTCGCACTTCATCCAGCAGATCCAGTACCGCGGCACGGACGTGTTCGAGCCGTTCTTCAAGTGCAACCGGCAGGTGGTGATCGAGGTGACCGAGCGCAGCGCCATCCGCGACTACGCGACCTTCCGCCGCACGCTGTTCGATCTGAAGAAGATCGGCTTCAAGATCGCCATCGACGACTGCGGCTCGGGCTACGCGACGCTGGAAGCGATCGCCGAGCTGCAGCCGGATTACCTCAAGGTCGGCCACTCGCTCTTCCACAACGTCGTCCGCGATCCGATCCGCCGCCGTCTCGTGGAGCTGGTGGCGCGCTGCGCGGAGACGATCGGCGCGCGCACGGTGGCCGAGGCCATCGAGACGGAGGACCAGCTCGCGGTGTGCCGCGATCTGGGCATCGACGAGGGACAGGGATTCCTGCTGGCGCGGCCGGCGCCTTGGGAGGCGTTCCGCTGACGCGGAACTACCTCCCGTTATCGCAGCCCTGCGGATCGTTCGCGCACGTCGACAGCCGCACGAAGATGTTCACGAACGCCGTGTCGACGTTCAGCCCGTTGCTGACCTGATACTGGAACGAGGTCGAGCCCACGAATCCGAACGCCGGCGCGAAGCGCACGGACGCACTGGACAACGTGTAGGGCGCGCTCGTGATCTCGGTGGTGCCGTCGAGCAGCGTTCCGTTCAGCGGCAGCGAGTTGATCGTGTACGTCAGCGGTGCCACCGCACCCGGTGTGGTCAGGGACAACATCGGCTCGAGGCCGCCGTCGCGATTGATGTCGCAGCTCGTGCGCACTTCGAGGCCGCGGGCCGGCCCGGCCAGCGACTCGTCGACGCGGCCCTGCACGACGAAGTACGGCAGCCCGGCGTTGATGGCCGCGCGCAGCTCGCCGAGAACGCTGAGCGTGAACGTGCCCTCGTCGCCGGGATTCATGTTCGCGGGCACTTCCATCACGCCGCCGCGAATGCGCTCGCCCGCGCCGGCGAAATCGGAGTCCGTGAGCGCGCCGTCGTTCTGCGACGCGACGGCGTAGAAGACCGTCGGCAGCGAGTCGATCGAGCCGCGATGCGTGTTGAGATGGATGGCCGCGGACTGCAGCATGTTCGCGCCGCCGGCGAGGTTGCTGATGTCCCACTCGAACTGCATGCGTACGGTTCCGTTCGAGCCCGCGGCGCCGGAGAGTCCCACGCCCGCGCTCATGAACACAGGCACGCTCGCCGGAAGGACCATGGAGTTGTCGCCGGTGCCGTCGTTGTTCGCGTCGGCCACCGTGCCCGCGACTTCGGCGGAGTCGAGGAAGGCGGCGTTCGGATGGATCTTCGCCGTGCGCACCGTCTGCACGGATTCGAAACCCAGGGAGATGAGCACGGGCTTGTTCGCAAACGTGTTCGCCGTGATGTCGTTCGCCAGACGCGGCACCTCGACGCGCAGCGGCAGCACCGTCAGCGTGACGTTGCCCGTGTCGCACACCTGCTGCGCCGCGATCGTGCCGCAGGCCTGGTACTGGAACGAGTCCGCTCCCTGGTAGCCGGTATCCGGCGTGTACACGATCTCCGCGCCCGACAGGCCGCTCAGAGTGCCGTGGAACGGACCCGTCGTCGCGACGATGTAGTAGGTGAGTGTGACGCCGACCGGCGCGCGCGCCGGCAGCACCAGCGTCTCCGCGGCGTCCTGCGTGATGTCGACGGCGAGATCGTTCGCGATCACGGTCGTCGGCGCCGGACCCGGAGTCTCGACGCGCGGCGGATTGATCGACACCACCGCCGTCCCGCTCGCACCCTCGGGATCAGTCACGCTGAACGTGAATCCATCCTCGAGATTGCCCGCACCCGCGGGCGTGTACGTGACCGTGTTGCCGGCCACCGGCGAGAGCGTTCCGAACGCCGGCGAGCTCACCACCGCGAACGTCAGCGCCTGGCCTTCGGGATCCGATCCCGTCAGCGCGATGGCCAGCGGCTGCGCGCCGTTCGTGAAGACGCTCTGCGGATTCGCGTGCGGCGGCGCGTTGAACGAGCTGGCCAGCTCGATTCGCGAATCGCGTCCGACATGGATGTCCCGCGCGTAGAACGAGCCGGTGGCGTGGACCTCGCGCTCGAAATCGATCCAGCGATTCGGCGCGTAGACGTTCGCGCCCACCGTCGCGCCGCGTCCGAACGTGGCCTCGGCACCGGCGTGGAAGCGCGTCTGCGCGGGATCGGCGCCGCCGAGCGCGCCCTTCGCGCCGATGCTCACGTTCGCCAGCACCGCCACCGTGCACGATGAGGTGCAGAGGACGCTGCCGCCGCCGGCGGCGGCGATGCTCACGAATGAGTAGCCGTTGCCCGTGAGCCGTGCCGTTCCTCCGCTGCCCACCGTGAGCAGCGAGTACGTGCCTTCCGGAACGTCGACGGTCTGCCCGGCGCCCACGCTGACGACCTGCGTCGCGGCGGATGCGGCCACGATCGTGGGGAGAACCGCGAACACCGGCAGCGCCAGCGGAGTATGGGTCGTGCCGGCGATGGTGCCGTCGTTGCGGAGCTGATTGAAGTACACGTCGCCGCCGGCGGTGGCACCGCGATCGATGTCGATGCCGTTGGCGATGACGCGCGCGCCCGCGGGCGTGGTCACGCCGCGGTCGAGCGACAGTTGCGCTTCGCCGAGGATCGGCGACGTGGCGGAGTCATTGACGACAAGATCGCCGGAAACCACCTGCGTGTTCTGGTCGATCTGGATGCTGTTCTTTGCCAGGAGCACCGCGCGGCCGACGCCGGATGAAATGGGATCACGGCCCTGCGCGAGCAGCGGAAAAGCGGCAAAGACGAAAACGAGAACCAGTGAGCGAACGCGCACGAGGGCACCTCCGTGAGTACGTCTGATCTCCGTTGTTGGGCGGCTGACGCACACAACGTAGGTCTGCCTCGGCTGAAAAGCACGCCTGTCGCGGAAGTGTTGACCGTTCGGCCTACGCGCGATGCCATTCCTTCAGCGTCGGCACTCCGAACCACACGCTCTCGAACATCGGCAGGCAGTAACGGCGCAACTGATCGGCGGTGAACGCGGTCACCGGAGGATCGAGGTGCGCGTTCGGGCGTAGCTCACAGATTGCCACGTGCGACTCCGGGTGACTGGACGGGCCGTGCTTTTCTGCGATCAATCGTCCGGCGTACGGACTACCCCGCCTATCCGATCGGTGCCGGAGAACGTGGTACCGTCCGCGCCGAATGTTGCATCTCGGTTCCGTCGGCCGTACGTCCATCGACGTCGACTTCAACTTCTTCTTCCTCGTGCTGCTGTTCGTGTACTTCAACTACGACCCGCAGCGAGGGATTCAGTACGCACTGCTGTGGATTCCGATCGTGTTCGTGAGCGTGCTCGTGCACGAGCTGGCGCACGCCGGCGCGATCGCGATGCTGGGCTTCGGTGCGAGCGAGATCGTGCTCACAGGCATGGGCGGCGTGACCATGAACCGCCGCCGCGCGGCGCCGTGGCAGGACCTGATCATCAGCCTGGCCGGACCGGCCGCGAGCTTCGGGCTGTACTTTCTGTGCGGCTGGCTCGCTCGCTACGTAGCGCTCGTGCACACGGACAAGATGCTCAGCGCGCTGATCCCGTATCTGGCCTGGGCCAATCGCGCGTGGGGCTTGTTCAACCTGATCCCCGTGCCGCCGCTCGACGGCGGTCACGCCACGCGCGAGTTGTTCGGCACTTTTCTCACCGCGCGGAACGCGTTCATCGTCTCCATCTGGATCGCCATGGTCGGCGGTGCGGGCATCGCGGTCTACTTCGCGGTCTGGGAGCGCTCGTTCCTGCTGGCCCTGTACATCGGCTGGTTCGTGTACATGGCCTTCGGGCAGTGGCAATACTTCAAACGTCATGGCGTGCCGGGAGATTGACTTAGAATTCTCTCCACACATCCGGTTCTCGCATGACGATTCCCACCAATGACCATGTGCCGCACGCCGGCTTACGCTCGCGCGTGCAGCGCGCGCGGCGCCTCCTGGCGCGGATGATGAGCCGCGGCGGCGGTCAGGCCGTGGTCGAAACGCGCACGGCCATGGCCATCCTGCGCGCGCAGCAGGACGCCACGCTCGACGGCATCCTGGTGGTCGACAACTCCGGCCGCATCCTCTCCTACAACCGCCGCTTCCTCGAGATCTGGGGCATCCCGGACTACGTCGCCGCCCGCGCCGACGACAACACGCTCCTCGGCTACGCCGCGGAAGCCGTGCACGACTGGGAATCGTTCATCGAGCTGGTCAACCATCTCTACGAGCATCCGGCCGAGGTGCGGACCGACGATCCGGTGGCGCTGAAGGATGGGCGCATTCTGTCGCGCGCGTCGACGCCGCTCATCGTCGGCAAGGAAGTGCGCGGCCGCGCGTGGTACTTCCGCGACGTCACCAACAGCGTCAAGGCCGAGCGGTTGCAGTCCGCGCTCTTCCGCATCTCGCAGCTGAGCCGCGAGGCCGAGGACCTGCAGTCGCTCTACCGCGGCGTGCACGGCGTGGTCAGCGAGATGATGAACGCGCGCAACTTCTACATCGCCACGCGCCGCCCGGCGTCCGATGAACTGGAGTTCCCGTACTTCGTCGACGAGCTCGATCCCACGCCGCCCGTGCGCGCGGGCCGCGGCCTGACCGCGTACGTGATCCGCACCGGCGAGCCGCTCCTGGCCACGCCCGCCGTCTTCCAGCGCCTCGTCGACCAGAATCAGGTCGAGCCCATCGGCGCCGCCAGCATCGACTGGCTCGGCGCGCCGCTCAAAACCGGCGACGTCACCTGGGGCGCCATCGTCACGCAGTCGTATGCCGAGGAGACGCGGTACACGGAGAAGGACCGGGAGATCCTGGTCTTCGTCGCGCAGCACGTGGCCTCGGCCGTGGAACAGAAGCGCAAAGACGACGCGGTCCGCGACAGCGAGCGCCGCTATCGCCAGATGTTCCACAACACGCGCGCCGTGCAACTGCTCATCGATCCGGACAGCGGCGCCATCGTCGACGCCAACGCCGCCGCGTGCGACTACTACGGCTACACGCGCGACGAGATCGTCGCGATGCGCATCTGGGACATCAACGTGCGCGGCGAGGACGCGGTGCGCACCGAGCTCACTCGCGCGTCCGCGCAGGAGACCAGTCTCTTCCACTTCCGGCACATGCGCGCGAACGGCGAGATTCGCGACGTCGAGGTCCATTCCGGCCCCGTCGACTCCGGCGACGGCCGCAAGCTCCTCTACTCGATCGTCCACGACATCACCGAGCGCCGCCGCGCGGAGCAGGCCCTCCAGCAATCGGAAGAAAAGTACCGCGTCATCTTCGACTACGCGCCGGTAGGCATCTACCAGTCGACGCGCGACGGCACGATCGTCACGGCCAATGAGGCCCTGGCCAAAATGCTCGGCTACGCGACGGTGGAAGAGCTGCAGGCGCGCAACCTGGAGCGCGACGTCTACGCGAATCCCGCGCAGCGCGAGGAGTTGATCCGGCGCTTCGAGCCGTTCGGCTACGCCAACCACGTCGAGCTGCTCTGGAAGCGCAAGGACGGCACGCACATCTGGGTCCAGCTCAACGCGCACGCCGTGCGCACCCCGCAGGGCCCGATGTACTTCGAAGGCTTCGTCTACGACGTCACCGACCGCAAGGCCGCGAACGCGCAGCTGCTCAAGCACTCGGCAGCGATGACGGCGTCGATGGACGGCATCGGCATCATCAACGACCGCCTCGAGTTCACGTACGCGAACGACTCGCTGGCCAGGCTGTTCGGCTTCCCCGATCCGGACTCGATGCTCGGACGCTCGCTCTGCGATCTCTACGAGCCGCACGAGCAGGTCCGCCTGATCACCTCGATCGTGCCGCTGGTGCAGCAGCGCGGACGCTGGCGCGGCGAAGCCACGGGACTGCGTACGGACGGCACGAACTTCCCGCAGGAAATCTCGATGTCCACCATCGCCGGCGACGGCAGCACGGTGTGCGTGGTGCGCGACATCACCGAGCGGACGTATGCCGAGGAGCAGATCAAACATCTGGCGTACCACGATGCGCTGACCAATCTGCCCAATCGACTGCTGTTCAAGGATCGACTGAGCGTCGCGCTCTCGCACGCAAACCGCGAAGGCGCGAGCCTGGCCGTGCTCTTCCTCGATCTCGACCGCTTCAAGGTCATCAACGACTCGCTGGGCCACAACATCGGCGATCAGTTGCTGCAGGCGGTGGCCATGCGCGTCGCCGCCTGCGTCCGCGACAGCGACACGGTGGCCCGCCTCGGCGGCGACGAGTTCACCGTGCTCCTGCCGCGACTCCATCACTCGCAGGACGTCGCGCCGATCGCGGCCAAGATCATCGAGGCCGTGCGCTACCCGTTCCACATCGAGGCGCGCGAGTTCTACATCACCACGTCGATCGGCATCAGCGTCTATCCCGAAGACGGCGCGGACGCGGAGACGCTGATCAAGAACGCCGACACGGCCATGTACCAGGCCAAGGAATTGGGCCGGGACAACTATCAGCTTTTCAACGCCACGGTGAACGCCAAGGCGCTGCAGCGCATCGCGCTCGAACATGGTCTGCGCCGCGCGCTCCCCAACGACGAGCTGCACGTGCATTACCAGCCGATCTTCGACCTGCGCAGCAACCGCATCACGGGCATGGAAGCGCTGCTGCGCTGGAACCATCCGCAGATGGGCAACGTGCCGCCGGCGACGTTCATCCCCATCGCGGAGAGCACGGGCGGCATGGCCACGATCGGCGCGTGGGCGCTGCGCCAGGCCTGCCTGCAGGCGAAGCAATGGCATGACGCCGGACATCGCTCGCTCTCACTGGCGGTGAACCTCTCAGTGACGCAGTTGCAGCAGACCGATCTCGTGGCGATCGTGCGCTCGGTGCTGGAAGACACGGGATTTCCCGCGCGCCTCCTGGAGCTGGAGATCACGGAAAGCGGCGCGATGCACAATCCGGAGACGAGCATCCGCGTTCTGTACGAGCTGAAAAAGCTCGGCCTGCGCATCTCGCTGGACGACTTCGGCACGGGCCATTCCTCGCTCAGCTATCTGAAACGCTTCCCGGTCGACACGCTCAAGATCGATCAGTCGTTCGTCCAGGACACGACCTCGGATCCCGACGCCGCGGCCATCGTCACCGCGATCATCGCCATGGCCCACAGCCTGCGGCTGAAGGTGATCGCCGAAGGCGTGGAGTTCACCGAGCAGGCGAACTTCCTCCGCCGCCACGGCTGCGACCAGATGCAGGGCTACCTGATCACGCCGCCGGTGGCGGCGGCGCGGTTCATCGAGATCGTGGAAGGTCGCTGACGCCTCGTCGGGCGACTGCGTCCGTGATCAGTGCCACAGCGCGGCCGCCACGGCCAGTCCGATCAGAAGTCCTCGGATTTTCGCGTCTTGCACGCTGCTGGCTTGAATGCCCGAATCGTCCACACTGGAAGCGGCGGACGGGCCGCAAAAAGGGCCCGGACGTGTTCAGCGGCAGCAGGATCGCCTTCTGCGCCGATTCACCTCGCCAACCCATTCGTCGATTTCCGATGAGCGGGCGCCGGGACGCAGCGCAGTACTGCGGACGAGCTCCAAAAGCGTACCGGAAGTGCCGGCAAGCACCGCCAGAAATCGGCGGCGCGCGCGGCTGCCTTCCGATCGCTACGTTCGGCGCGCCATCGCGCCTTCGTCGGGGCGATCATCGCCCTGGCGCACAGCCTTACAGTCCCCGGACTTGCACTGCGACCAGTAACAGCCCAAAACCAATGATCCATGACCAGGTCGCGATGTTGGCGTCCACTCGAACCAAACCGAAGTGGGCAACCAGCGCGATCACATAAAGAATGAGGCAGATGACCCAGGTGACTTGCCTCGGAGCTTTCCCCGTACCTCGTGCCATGTGGCCTCCTGCAAACGATGAGAGGATGTGCACTGTACTACAGGAAGACCAGGCGATCGTTCAGTATTCTTCGTCGGGCTCTTGGCCTCGTTCTCAGAAATGCCTGCGCGCGATAGGTGCTCCAGAATTGCTGCCTGCTGTTCTCACTGTGTACGGAGTCGGCACGGCGGTAGCGGGGCTTTTGCGATCGGCGCTTCACAATCATTGTGGCCTCTTCACCCCCGGGCGCGGAGGTCGCGTGTCCAGTGCTTTCATGAAGAGACTGATGGTTCTGGTCGCAGTGCTCGGGTCTGCAGTCCCGATTTTCGCCTTGAGCCTGGCCGGTTCGCCGATGATCATCCCGCTCATGGGCCGGTTCCCGGGCGCCGGCGGAACGTTTTGAAGTTCTATCAGTCCGGCGATGCTGTGTGAGAGCACACCTTGACGATCAATCCGTTCGGATCGGTCACGCTGCCGGACATCGTATTGAACACATTCGGCCAGGAGCCCGCCGCCGGCGTACTGGAAGTATCTGTCCCGGCACCATTCGGCATTCTGGCTCGTGCCACGATCTACAAGAGCGGCAACGGGGATCGACGGGTGGCCGCCTGAATATCGGAGTCGCCAACCCCAATGACGTCGCTGTGGACGTTGCGATCACCGTCCACGATTCCGCCAGCAACATTCTGCACTCACGCGTCGCGGCAGGACGTGTGCCAGCGAAACCTGTCTCGAGTACCGCGATTACGCGCTCGACACAAGGAAGCGGCGATTTCCGTGTTACCGCGACTGCTCCATAATCACGGGTCGCAGGTTGTCCGACCAGTTGCGATCGATGAGGAGCAGCTGCGGATCCACGCCGGCGCGCGCCGGTGTCCCCTTCACCACCACCGAGATTCTCTGCCGGCCGGAGCGGATACGATGCTTGTGAAGGTAGAGCGGATCGGCGGTCGCATCGCCAAATACTCCGATCTCGACGAAGTCGTTCATCGGGACTTCCGTCTCCTTCCCGCTTCCGTCGGCGCGGAATTTCTGCGCTTCAATGTCGAGTGTCACGCGCCACGCGCCGTTTCCTGCGCGCTCCGCCGCGATGGCAGTCGTGCGAAGATTCCAGAGAGTGATGGTCTCCAGAAGGTCCTTCAGCAGATAGTGGTACTCCGGCGGTGTCGCCCCTTTCAGTTCGCGATAGAGATCGCGTGACGTGGCAAGCGGCGGTTGCCCGGAACCATGTGTCGCGACGAGCCGGCGCAATGCGGCATTCAGCGGTTCCTCACCGACGTATTGTCGAAGCGCGTACATCACCAGTGGTCCCTTTTGGTCAACCACATTCGCGTGGTTCGCCGTGACATCGAGGAGCGGAACCTCGGGATGGCTCTCCCTGCTGCGCTGTTTCAGGTACTCGATGCGCGTGTTCCAGAGAAACCGGCGCACCATGTCCCTCCCGTAAAGCTTCTCCATGACCATGAGTGCGCTGTATTGCGCGAGGACTTCGCTGACCGCCGGCCCCCCTTCGATGGCGGCAGGCGTGACCTGAAAACCCCACCACTGGCGCGCGACCTCGCGCGCCACGGTCATCGAGCCGAGATCGAAATCGTGCGACTCGTCCACCTTCGTCACCCATCCCGTCGCCTCGGCGTCGGAGATCGTGCCGGGATAGGCCTGAGCCAGATTTGCGTACCGCGGAAACTCGACGATGCGGATCTGCCGGTGCGGATAGGGACCGAAGGCCTTCGTGCAGTAATCGAGCGAGGCCCGCACACCCGTCGCGAACCGCTCCACGTTGAAGGTGTGGGTCGGGTGGTAGAAAAGCTCGATGACCACACCGTGCCACGTCTCGCGATGCACCGCGTACCTGGCAGAGAAGATGGCAAACGCGTTCCTGACCGGGCGCTCGGTGGCGTAATGAAAGTAGCGTCGCCCGTTCTCGTTCCAGCTCCGCAGCAACGTTCCCGGAGCGACGGCGATCTGCTCAGGCGATGTGCCGATCACCGCTTCGAACGTGATCGTCTCGCTCCTCGCGGTGGATGCGTCCAGCACCGATGGTGCGAGCCGACGTGGAGGGAGGCCGTGCTCGCGTCGCACGTGAGCGAGTGACAACTCGCGACTCGTCTGATAGCCGACGAGCGGCAGCCAGCGTCGACGATCCGCACCCCCTCCGGCGTCGTGATCGAAGTACGTGCCATTGCCGACGACGGAAGTGTTTGGATCACGGTTCGGGAATCCGCGCGGCGCGAACCGAACGTCAAATGTCATCCGGAGCGAGTGGCCCCGCTCCAGCGCGTGCGCCAGATCCACCGTGCGATGCCCGAGCGTGTCGTCCGCGATGACGACGCGGCTTTCCCGATCGAACGACAAGGCGCGAGTCTCGACCTCAGGATTGAGAAAGAGGTGAATCGTGCGGATCGGGGCCGCAGTTTTGTTGACGAGCGTATAGGTGCCGCGGACGTCGACGACGCGTCGTTCGGGATCAATCTCCACATGCAATTTCGTGCCGGTCACCGTCGGTTGCGGCGCGTTCTCGAACTTCCCATACCGGCGCTCGTACCGGGCGCTTTGCTCGGCTGCCTCGAACGGTGTGCGATACCCGGCAAGCACGTTCGTGTTGTAGAAGATGAAACCTCCGGTGGCGATGACGATCAGCGCCGCCAGAGCGGTGGCGACGGCGGCGCGGCAACCAACCCGCCGCCGCGCCAGTCTCAGTCGCGTTGCCACTCCTCGATCGCGTCCGCGGATCCACAGGAGCCCGGCGATCACCGCGAACAACAGTGCCCAGCCGCCCCAGTAGAGCTTGAACCAGAGCACCGGCCCGAGGAACGGCCCGAAATGGCTGATGTCCGAGTACGTCCATCCCGAGTCGCGGCCGTAGACGAGCAGATTGTGATGCAGGCCGAAGCGCGCCGCGAACATCGTGAAGAAAT
>DATLBM010000250.1:0-3186 GCA_035526885.1 Thermoanaerobaculia bacterium
GGGACTGCACTCGCTCTGGAATCTCTCCGCCAGCTTCGGCCTGGCCTTCTTCGCCGCGTACTTTTTCATCATGGTGCCCGCGTTGATCGGCGTGGGCACGATCGCCGTGTTCTCGCTGCGCCGCGAGGCCAATCTGATTCGGGCGCATCTCGCGGCGGTGGTGTCCGAAGGGGTTTTGAGCCGCGAAGATGTGATCGTGGTGACTTCGGTGACCAGGCGGATTTCGGCAGCGATCAACGCACTGCTGCGCGGCGGCATCGGCCTGTGGATCGCGCGGCAGAAGTTTCACGCGCTGGCCACCGATCTCGCGTTTCACTCGTGGCGCTCCAGCCGCGAGCGCGATCTCGAGTCCACCGCCATTCGTGCGGACCTCGTGCAGGAGATCCTGGCCGTGCGTGCGCGACTTGGCCTTCCGACGGAGATCACGCCGCCGGAGCCCGCGCTCGTGGCGCGCCTCACGCGCGAGATGCCGGTGCCGGTCATGGCCACCTCGCCGGACGCGCAGCTGGTCTGCACGTCCGGCCCGCTCGCCGGTCAGTCGTTCGTCGTCGGCTACGCGGGCGTCAACATCGGCCGCGACGGCATGAGCTCGCAGATCGTCGTGCGCGACCCCCGCGTGTCGAAGCGACACGTGTGGATCGGTCCGAGCACGAGCGGCTTCGTGGCCGTCGACCGCGGCTCGACGAACGGCACGTGGCTGAACGGACAGCGCATCACGGAGACGCTGCTCCATCCCGGCGACCGCTTCGAGATCTCTGACGGCGTGGCCACGTTCGAGCTGCGCGCCGGCTGAGTCGCAGCGCTGCGACGCCGACCGGCACGTAGACGACCGCGGCAGCGACGCGTTGCAGGAGGCCTCCGAAAGGACGCGTGTCGATTGCGGTGAGTCCCGCCATCAGCGGGATCAGCGCCGCGAAGAGGATCGCGTTGACGAGCAGGTACTTTCGCATCGCACGGCAGACCGGCCAGAACGCGAGCAGCAACAGGATCGGAAGGGCATACGCGCCGGCGCCGAGGAGTCGCGGATTGTGTCTCGGATCGGGGAGAGGAAAGTGACTGGCCCAGACACCGGAGGCGCCTGCCGATAACATCGCGAGGCACGTGAGCCAGGCCACGATCCGAGAGCTGCCCGCTTGCGGCAAAGCCGCCGCAAATCCGAAGCCCGCCACGATGAGGCAGACTCCTGTGGCCATCGCGCCGAAGTTCAGAATCTGCGGCAAGTCCGATGCGGGCGAACCGAGCTCGCTGGCGGATTGCGTCAGAAAGCTGTACCCGCGATAGAAGCGAGCAGCGATCACCTGACATCCGAAGTAAATCAGAGGGACCGCGACGCCGCAGAGCAGTGCCGCGCTGACGCTCCGCGCTCTGCGTTTCACGCGGCGCATTGTCACATGGCCGAAAACCAGCAACACTGCGGGGCGTGAACATCAACCCGTATTTTCTGTACGGCACGGCGTGGAAAGAGGACGAGACGGAGCGCCTGGTGCGTCTGGCACTCGACGCCGGCTTTCGCGGGATCGATACGGCCAATCAGCGCAAGCACTACTTCGAGGCCGGCGTCGGCGCCGCCATCGCGGGCTTTCCGCGCGAGCAGCTCTTCCTGCAGACCAAGTTCACGTTCCGCGACGGACAGGATCACCGCCTGCCCTACGATCCGGCCGCGGACGTGGCCACGCAGGTCCGTCAGTCGTTCGCAAAATCGCTCGAGCACCTCGGCGTCGACACGATCGACTCCTACGTCCTCCACGGCCCCACGCGCCGCCGCGGCCTCGGCACCGCCGACCGGGATGCATGGCAGGCCATGGAATCCCTCCACGCTTCCGGTAAGACGCGCTTCCTCGGCATCAGCAACGTTGCCCTCGACCAACTCGAGGAACTGGTCGCGTCGGCGAAGGTGAAACCGTCATTCGTGCAGAACCGCTGCTTCGCCTCGACGGGCTGGGACTCTCACGTGCGCCGCTTCTGCCGCGAGCACGACATCGCGTACCAGGGCTTCTCGCTCCTGACCGCGAACGTGCGCGAGCTGCGCGGCGAGAAGTTTCGCGAGATCGTGATGCGCACCCGCCGCACCCCCGCCCAGATCGTGTTCCGCTTCGCGCTGCAGGCAGGCATGCTCCCGATCACCGGCACGACCGATCCCACGCACATGCGCGAAGACCTGGCGTCATTCGACTTCGAGCTGTCCGCGGCAGACGTAGACGCGATCGAGCGCGTCGCGATCTAACGCTCCGCTGGGGTTACAACCGGGAGCGCCTCCGGCGGGCCGGCCCGGCCGGCAGCGCTTAGTACACCGTGCGTCCAGGCTCGGCCAACCAGCGCTGCCGGCCGCGCCGGCCCGCCGGAGGCGCTCCTCGTCGTCTCTCCCAGCGAAGCCGTTAACCAGCGCCCCATCTGCGACGTCTATAGAGGCATGACCGAGCTCTGTCGCGCCGAGTTTCCGCGCTTCGTCGTGCGTGAAGTCGGCTACCCGTCTGGTGGACGGATGGGGCGCCATGCGCACGACTTCAGCAACGTCACGGCCATCGTCAGTGGGGAGATGGAGGAGACGACCGACGGCGCGCGGCACCGTGGTCGCTCGTGCAGCGTGCTCGTCAAGCCGGCCGGCACGCTGCACGAGAACTTCTGGCTGGGACGGCGCGGCACGCGCACCGTGAGCATCGAGTTTCGCGACCTGCACATCGCCGCGTGGCGGTGGATCGAGGACGCGGAGATCGCCCGCGCCGCGCTGGCGCTCGCCTGCGCGATGCGCGGCTCCTCGAAAGAAGATGTGGAAACCCACGCGATGGCGCTCGTTGCGCTGGCCACGAACGTCCGCGGCGATGCGTGCGCGCCGGCGTGGCTCGATGACGTGAAGCGCACGCTCGACGCGCGCTTCGACGAGCCGCTGCGGTTCGAAGACCTGGCGGCCGAGGCGGGACTGCATCCTGTCTATCTGTCGCGTGCGTTTCGACGGCATGTCGGTGTGAGCATGAGCGAGTACGTGCGCGCGCTGCGGTTGCGCCACGCGCGGCATCTGCTCAGCGCGACCTCGCGTCCGCTGACGTCCATCTCCGCGGAGAGCGGATTCGCCGACGCCAGCCACCTCTGCCGCGTGTTCGCGGATGCGCATGGGATGACGGCGAAGGCGTTCCGAGCCCTCGTGTCATCCTGAGCGGAGCGCAGCGGAGTCGAAGGACCTTCCAGCGT
>DATLBM010000251.1:0-3022 GCA_035526885.1 Thermoanaerobaculia bacterium
GATGACGCCGGCGCTGTTCTTCTTCGCGGTGACGGCGATGCGGTCGATGGCGGCACCGGCGAGCGCGAATTCGTCTTCGCCGTACGCGCCTTCGGCCACGGTGCGGGAAACGACTTCGCCGGCGGCGCTGAGGATCACCTGGAGCGTTCCGGCGCCGGCTTCGTCGAAGACGGGGTAGAGGCGGCCGCCGGGAAGCGCGACCTCGATCGGATCGTCGTAGCCGGAGGCGCCGTGGATGATCTGGCGAAGCAGCTTCGTGCCGCCGGCGGCGTACACGGCGACGAGGCGATCGCTGATCGGATCCCAGACGAAGGTCGTGTCGGCGGGGAGGCCGTCGGCGTCGAGGATCGCCGCGCGGTCTTCGAGCTTCCACTCCGCGGGCGGCTGCGCGTACTCCGCGCGCCGTCCCACAACGCGTCCTTCGGCGGAGTAGTCGTAGAGCACGCGCCGCACTGACTGCGACGACGGATTCGCCGCCGGCAGTTCTTCGGTCGCGGAGATCAGTCGCCCGCGCGCGTCGAATTCGTAGCGGAAGCGCCCATCCGACACGCGCTCCGCGCCGCCGCCGTACTGGAACACGCGCGGAGGCTCGGAGCCGCGTGTGAGTTTCGCGATCTTGTGGCCGATCTCGCGCTCGAACGTGAGCGACGGAAGCTCGCCGGCCGGACGCTCGAGAGCTTCGCGGAAATCGGCGGCGTCGACGTGCTCCACGCTCGCGCGCGCGCCCTCTTCCCGCGCCGCTTTACTGGTCTCGATCCGGTCTCGCACGTCGTAGCCATACGAGTTGGAGCGCGATTCCTCCGAGACCCCATGCAGCGTGGCTTTCCGCACGAGCAGTCCGTCGTGCTCGATGCGCGATCCGGCCACGACGTACCCACCGGGTGCAGTGTACCGACCGTAAGCCGGAGGCCGTACAGCTCGCGCGTCTCGCCGTCGGCACCTTCCTGCGATTCGGCGATCGCGTTCGTTACGTCAACGCGCGGATCACCGAGGGGTCGATGGTGTACACCACCGGAGCCGTCGAAGAAGCGTTGGAGATCTGGAAATCCATCGAGACCGATCCTGCTCTCGACGACGTCGGTGCGGTGCGTGTCGCGCACAACATCGCGCTTTGTCTGTCCGACTTGCAGCGGCATGGTGCGGCGGTGGAGTACCTGCAGCGGTGCGTCGTCCAGTTCGAGATGCTGGAGCTCGAGACCGAGCGGACGCGCAGCCGGTGGAAACTTGCCAGTGCGCTTGCCGCGGCGGGAAAGGCGCAGGAAGCGATTCCTTCCTTCCGCCAGACCTCGAAAGAGTTCGAGCATCTGGAGATGATCGGAGAAGCCGGCCTGGTTGCGCTGGAGCTGGCGGAGGCCCTCCTGGCGTGCGGGCGGGCGGACGAGGTGCCGGCGATCTGCCGCGACCTGGTGACGCAGTTCACTCGTTGCGGAATGGCGTCGCGCGCCATCACCGCGCTTTCCTTTCTGCGCGAGGCCGTGGCGATTGGGCAGGCGTCGCCGAGCCTCGTCCGTCACGTGCACACCTTTCTCCGTGAGCTCCCGCCGGAGGAACCTCGTTTTTTTGCGCCGCCGCCCGGCGGTTTCGGGGAGTAACCGGTCGCCTCAGCACCTCCGACCTGTCACACATCTTCAGCGGTTACCGCTGAGCAACCGAGAAAAACACGAGTATCACTAAGGAGGAACTATGCGCTCTTCATCCATCAAGACTGTCGCCGCTGTCCTTACGATTTCCGCCGCTCTCATCGTCGTTGCGCCGCCGGCCCAGGCGCGTCAGCAGCAGCCCGGGACGGTCACGAAGCGGACCGAAAGCCCCGCCGACCGTGCCATCCGCGCCGTGCAGCGTGCGATGCGCCGCCTGATCGGCGGCGTGACCACGAACGGCGACGGCCCGACCGTGCCGCTTCCGCGGAACAACGACACCAGCTCCAGTGCTCCGGCCAACGCCCCGCTGACGCCGAGCCCGTTCGACTGGTCCTGGGATTAGGTCCGGCACTGCCCCTCCGGCAGCGCGAAGCGCTGCCGGAGGTGGTATGGAACGCCGTTGGCGCGCGCCTGCGCACATCGATCGCTTTGCTACCGCGTGACGTTCCGGCGACGAGGCGTGATCGGCGGCGCCTGTCACAATTTGCGCGATTTCACTTGACGAGCGCGCTCGCTGTTTGTCGACCTTCGCCGATATTAGCGACGATGCCGAACGACACTAGTCGAGCGGAAGTCAAAAGCTGCGCTGTGCGCCGGTGAACCACACTCACGGGTTCCGAGGGCGGTTTCACCTACACCGTCAGTCGGGCGGATCGCGAGATCATTCTTCCCCGACTTCGACGCAGATTTCGATACCATGTGCGAGGGACGTATCGTACTGGTCCAGCATCTAAAATGGCCCGTCATACTTGTGCCGAAGCGTACCCCGCATCATGATGTCGATCCGTATTGCGTCCGCGCGGACGTTCCGAGATCAGGCGTCCCTCTTGCCGATAGGTGATGGCGGATCTGTAGCTACCCCTTGACGCGCCGTCTGTTGACATACGGGGATGGCGTCAGTTGGCACCTGTTGTCTTGCGCACTCGCGTAGAGAGTGATCCGTACGCTCTCACGCGTAAAGATTCTGTCAGACATTACTCTTCCCCATGATTTCACCTGGCCACAATCACCGATCGAATCCCTATCCCACAACGCGTCCTTCGGCCCGAGTAGTCGGAGAGCACGCGCCGTACTGATTGCGACGACGACCGCCGCCGGCAACGCTTCGGTCCCGGAGACCAGACTCCGCGCGTCTAACTCATAGCGGAAGCGGCCATCGGACACGCGCTCCGCGTCGCCCCGCACTAGAAGTACACGCGAAGCGACGCGTGGCGCGGGAGTGAGCCCGTAAGTGGGAACTTAGCCGTACGTACCAGCGACGCATCACAATGTACCCTGGGACGTATGGCCAAGATGCGTGATGCCAGCCGCATTGATCAGCCTCCGCCGCCACGTTGAGGTTACGTGGGTTCGGTTTGAGGCAGACCCCGCGTTTCGCGCAC
>DATLBM010000252.1:0-3923 GCA_035526885.1 Thermoanaerobaculia bacterium
GTTGGCCCAGCCGGAACGCACCGTGTACTAACTGAACGCGGCTCTCGGCAGCCGCACGTGTTGCCGTAAGCGCTGCCGGCCGTGCCGGCCCGCCGGAGGCGCTCCACGTCGTCCCCTGAGCGAAAGCGACTAGCGCCGCGACCCGCCGGCGGGCATGAGCATCGTCACCGTGCCGTTGCGATCGATCTTGCGCACGCGTGGAATCCACCTCTTCCGATCGTCGCCGGCGTCGTGTGAATACTCGAGGACGAACACCTCGCCGTTCGCCACCGCCACTGCCGTCGGTGCCCAGGGCGACGACGTGCGCAGATACGGCGCCACGCGTCCGCGCGGATCGATCCTGAGGAGCGCGCCGCATCCCGACGCCGCGACGTAGACCGTTCCGTCGGGAGCGACCGCGAGGCCGCGCAGATACGGTTTCTCCGTTCCCGGAATGGCCACGCATCCCGGCACCGTGATGCGCTCCGCGACGGTGGTGATGCGGCCGCGCGCATCCACGCGGCGCACCGCCGCGTTCTCGGTGTAGTAGACCGAGCCATTCGCGCCGGCGGCCAGTCCGTTCACCCACTGGACGTTCGGCAGCAGCGCGCGCACGCCTTCCACGTCCGTGAGCCGGTTGCGCGAGGCGTAGTAAAACTCTCCGTCGCTCGCGACCACCACCGGCACGTCGCTCGACATCAGCAGCGGTCCCGCGGGATCGAGCTCGCCGCCGGGAATGCGCACGTTGCGAAATCTTCCCTGCGGATCGAGCGTGAGCCAGTGATACGCGGGTCCCGGCACGCGCGTGACGCGATTTCCGTCGATCACGAATACGCCGCCGCCCGTATCCACGAAATACACGCGGCCTTCGTGCACCGCGATTCCGCTGCCGGGATGCGCGAGCAGCGACGAGGCGGCGAGCATCGCGAGAACGACCAGCGCTGATTTCATGATCCGAAAAGCGTATCCTGAACGGCGTCCAAAATTTGCGAGGAGGCTCCATGCGTCGATCCTCTCTCCGGTCGTTCCTCATCCTCCTGTTGGTTCTCGTTCCCGCCTTCGCGTTCGCGCAGTCGCAGGCCACCACCGGCGTCATCGAAGGCACGGTCACCGACGCCACCGGCGCGGTGCTGCCAGGCGTGAGCGTCGCGCTGCACAACACGGCCACGAACTTCGAGTTCACCGCCATCACCGACAGCGGCGGGCGCTATCGCGGCGTCCTGCTGCCCCTCGGTCCCTACGAAGTGCGCGCGTCGCTGGAAGGCTTCGCGTCGGCGGTCGTGAAGGGTCTGGACCTCGGCGTCGGCCAGACACGCACCGTGGACGTCAAGCTCGGGCAGGCCACCGTCAGTGAGTCGTTGGTCGTGACTGCCGAGGCGCCGCTGATCGAGACGGCGCGCACGGAGGGGGCGACGCGGCTCGATCAGGAAGCCGTGTCCGAGCTTCCGAACAACGGCCGCAACTTCCTCGAGCTGACCAAGCTCACGCCCGGTGTGACCGTGGTGCAGGGTCCCGACGGCGACGAGCTCTCCATCAACGGCCAGAAAGGCATCTCCAACAACATCTCCGTCGACGGCGCGGACTTCAACAACCCGTTCTTCGGCGAGCAGCGCGGCGGCCAGCGTCCCGCCTTCACCTTCAATCTCGATGCGGTGAAGGAGATGGTGGTCGTGGCCGACGGCGCGAACGCGGAGTTCGGCCGCTCGCAGTCCGGCTTCGTCAACGTCATCACCAAGTCCGGCACGAACGACATGGCCGGCACGGCGCACCTGGTGCTGAAGAATGATTCGCTCAGCTCCAACGCCAAGAATCCCGATGGCTCCGAGGCGCCCAAGTTCGATTCGAGCCAGTACCAGGGAGGGTTCACGCTGGGCGGTCCGATCGTGCAGGACCGCGTCTTCTATTTCGGCGCGCTCGATCTGCAGAAGGCCGAGAGCACGAAGCAGACCGACCCCGATCGCATCGACCCGCGCGTCGTTGCGGAGCTGGCCAAACTGGGCATCGCCAACGAGAACGGTCCCATCGACCGCACCAACGATGCGCGCGTGCTCCTGCTCAAGACCGACTGGAACGCCAGCGCGCGCAACATCGCCACGCTGCGCTACAACTACACCTGGTCCGAACAGAAGAACGGCACGTTCGACGTCGACCACTGGGGCCGCAGCGCGAACGCGGTCGAGAAGGATCACTCCAACGCCATCACCGGGTCCCTGATCTCCACCGCCACCAGCTCGCTGCTGAACGAGCTCCGCTTCCAGTACGCGCGCGAAGATCGTCCGCGTCCGTACAACGGTCCGAACATCACCGGACAGAGCCGGCCTTTGCCCGACACCGCGTTCGACTTCGCGAACGGCTATCGCTTCGGCATGCCGTTCTTCATTCCGGTCGAGTACTACGACACGCGCGTGCAGCTCAACGACAACGTGTCGTACCTGCGCGGCGCGCACTCGATCAAGCTCGGCGCCGAGTACAACCGCGTCAACTCCGTGCAGACCTTCATCGGCTTCGCCAACGGCCGCTGGGTGTTCGACTCGACGGAAGGCTTCCTCGAGGATCTTCGCAATCACACCAACAACCACGTGCTGCTGTACCTGCAGCAGGCCGGCGTGGGCGGGATCTCGGTCGAGGAGGCCGGCACGCAGAGCATCCCGCAGACCGAGCCCGCGGTGTTCATCCAGGACTCGTGGCAGGTCTCGCCGAATCTGAACGTGCAGTACGGATTGCGCTGGGAGGCACAGCTCGAGCCCGATCCGATCACCGATCCGGACGACGTGTTCTACGCGCCGTTCATCGGCACGACGCGCCAGGGACAGGTGTTCCCGTCCGACGGCAACATCCCCTCCGACTCCAGCATGTGGCAGCCGCGCCTCGGGCTTTCGTGGAATCCGGGCGGCGACGGACGCAAGGTGCTGCGCGCCAGCGCGGGCATCTTCTACGGACGTGTGCCCGGCCTCGCGCTGGCGTCGTCGCGCTCGACGAACGGCAGCCGCGGCCAGACCATCTTCCGCAGCAGCGCCGTGAACTTCGACGGCTGCCTGCCCGTGTATCCGGACAAGCTTGCCGCGCGTTGCGTCGGCACCCCGGATCACCCGGACGTCTTCGTGTTCGACGAGGACTTCCAGAACCCGCGCACGACCTCGGCGTCGCTGTCGTGGGAGCAGGAAGTGATCAAGGACTATGCGTTCCTCGTGAAGTACAACTATGCGAAGGGCTCGCACATCACGCGCTTCATCAACCGCAACGATCCGCTGCTGATCCACGCGCCCGCCAGCTGCACGTTCGCGTGCGGGCCGTGGAGCAGCGGACTCGGCGCCGGCGGCGGGAACGGCATCGGCGCACTGACTACCGTCGAGTCGAGCGCGAGAAGCCAGTACCACGGCATCACGCTCGGTGTGACCAAGCGCGCCACGCACAACGTGTCGTTCCAGACCTACTACACGTACTCGAAGGACAAGTCGGACGACGACAACGAGCGCGATCCGTTCTCGTTCCGCTACGCGAAGATCACGGACCTCGACGCGGAATGGGGCTACTCGGATCGCGACCAGCGCCATCGCCTGAACTCCTGGCTGCTGTGGAACGCGCCGATGGGCATCGACCTCAACGTGCGCTACTCGTACCGCTCGGCGCAGCCGAAGTCGCTGTCGTGCGTGGTGAGCGCAGCGTTCTGCGGCAAGGACGCTTTCGGCGGCTCGCGTTTCATGGCCGATGCCGCGACGCCCGCCGATCGCATCAACCCCGACGGCTCGGTCACGCAGCGCAACCTCGGACGCAAGGACAATCAATACTCGTCGCTGGACTTCCGCGTGTCGAAGCAGTTCGGCATGATGAACGGCCTGACCGTGGAGCCGGCGATCGACGTCTTCAATCTCTTCAACAGCAAGAACCTGCGCCGCCCCGAAGTGACGAACCTCGTCTTCAACTTCGACGGAACGGTGCAGAGC